>JAAZKE010000082.1 GCA_012799995.1 Chloroflexota bacterium
CCTCTTCCACAACAAACTCCCAATAAGATAAGTCACTACGGATCGCAGTTGCAGGTTATTCTACCGGAAAGGGATCAGCTGGAGACTTTTCCGTGGAAGTTCCCTGACATAACTTGCCCGTCCGAGTCAAACAGGACGGTTGTAAATTCTGTAGTAATCTGATGAATTAATCGTTTATCGGAAACTTAAACGGGAATCTCGTTTTATGTAAAACAGTCATCTTAACCGGCACAGTTGTCACCCATTCAACTGCATCTGTTGCGTCTTTTTAGTGACAGCGATGTTAATAAGTCAGCGTCGAAGAATTCTTTGAGAACAATATCATTTTCATATTTCAGTATCGCTGAGAGGAGCAGCACGAAAAAACGCCTCTCTGGAGGCGTTTTTATACATACTTTCAATTTTGATAGAATTACCGTTTTGTGTAGGTAGGAGCCTTGCGAGCCCGTTTCAAACCTGGCTTCTTCCGTTCCTTGATGCGCGGGTCACGGGTGAGCAGCCCGGCATGGCTCAAAGACGGTTTCAACGATTCATCCATCACGACCAAAGCGCGGGCGAGCCCTAATCTGACCGCATCAGTCTGACCGGTGATGCCACCGCCGTTCACATGAACGCTGATGTCATAGGCAGATTGATCCTGATTGATCGCCACGAATGGCCCCAGAATCGATTCAACATCGCCCATTCGGGGGAAATATTCAGCGACCTGTTTATCATTCACAACAAAAGCACCACTGCCGGAACTGATTCGTACGCGTGCTACGCTTTCTTTTCTGCGTCCAATCCCTTCATAATACCGTTCAGCCATCATTTGCTCCTTTAATTAACCTTTCGTGGATTCTGGGCAGCATGCGGATGACTGTTACCCGCATAAACCTTTAACCGTTTCATCAATGCACGACCGTGTCGATTATGCGGAATCATCCCCCAGACCGCATATTTGATCACTCGTTCGGGATAGGTTTGCATCATATCTTTCAATGTCGTCTTCCTTAATCCACTCGGATACCCGGAATGACGATAATACATTTTAGACATCAATTTTTTAGGGCTGATCGCCAAATGATCGGCATTGATCACAACCACGAAATCCCCCATTTTCACACCCGGGGTAAAACTGGGTTTATGTTTCCCCAGTAAATAACTTGCAATTTGGGTCGCCAGTCTGCCAATGTTTTGCCCGTTGGCATCCACAAGCAGCCATTCGTTCTCCGGTTCCCCTTTAATGACATAGGTCTTTTCCACGGTCATTTCTCCAATCCCTATATATTTATTCTCCTGTTACAGTCTCTCAGGCATATCCGGATAATTTACACGCATCAGCGTTAATCCGCTTGCCGGAGCCAATCCGCTTGTGTCAATTTTTCCGGTGGTCACTGCACCGATCCAATCCTGCCAAAGTATCTTTCCCTGCGCAAGGGTCATCTGCAAATAAACCAGCCTGCGAACCATATGGTAAAGGAAGCCATTCGCTTCCACCAGGTATTCAATTTCATCTGACGAAGATTTGATCCACTCACTGCAGTAGACCGTACGAACAGTCGCGCCTCCCTTCCGGGGCGGGGAACCGAAAGCGCTGAAATCATGTTCGCCGATAACCGTTTCCGCAGCTCGCTGCAGCATCTCGAAAGAATAACCCAATCCAATTCGCCAGGCAAAGCGTTCACGCAGCGGGTCCCGCACCTCATCGAAGAAGATGCGATAGCGGTAGCGGCGGGAGCGGGCGTCGTAGCGCGGGTGAAATTTTGGGTGAACCATCTGCACCTCCCTGACCGCAATCTCCGGAGAGAGATGTGCGTTCAAGGCTGCCTGCAGACGTTCCAGTCCATGATTCCAGCTGATATCCGCGCTGAAAACCTGCCCCTCAGCATGAACCCCGCTGTCCGTTCTGCCTGCGCTCAGGACAGCAGTTCCCTGCCAGCCAATCTCGCGCAATGCGTTCTCCAGTTCCAGTTGAACCGTTTTCTGGGTCGCCTGGCGCTGGGAGCCACGGTAAAGCGTTCCGTCGTAAGAAACTGTAAATTTGTAACGTTCTAATCCTGTTGCTTGAGAGCTTTCCTCTTCAGCTTCGGGATCATTCACCAACAAGCTCAACAACAACCATTTCAGCGGAGTCCCCTTTGCGAGGTCCCAGCTTGGTTAATCGAATGTAACCGCCATTTCTTTTTTCGAATCGCGGAGCAATATCGTCGAAAAGTTTTTGTGTAATTTCGCGATCATTCCCAAGGCGGGAAGCAGCCAGGCGGGAGGCGTTCATCTTAGCGACTTTATCTCCCTGATTGCCCTTCTTCGCCAATGTAATCAATTTTTCAGCATCACCGCGCATCGCATACGCTTTCGCCTGTGTGGTCACAATTCGTTCGTGTTCAAACAGCGCTCGAATTTGTGAGATCCGCATCAGTTTGCGTTGTGATGATGTTCTTCCCAGTTTATATCCAGCAACTCCATGTCGCATTTCAATTACTCCGTGTCACTATCCTTTTTGAGATAACCTTTTTCCTGCAGTTTCTCACGCAATTCCTCAAGGCTTTTTTCGCCGAAATTGCGAATCGATTTCACTGCTTCATCCCCTTTTTCCAACAAATCAAGCACTTCTCCGACCGTTGCAATACCTGTTCGCTTCAATGAGTTGAAGACCCGAACTGACAAATCCAGATTTTCGATAGGAGTTTCCGCTGTTTCAGTCGCCAGTCTTGTGTTCTGAGTTTCTTTCGTCGGCAGATCAGGGAGCATGTCCTCGCTGATTCCGGAGATGAAGCGCAGATGTTCAATCAGGATTTTGGATGCATTGACCAGCGCCGGTTTCGGCTGAATCGTTCCATCCGTCCAGATTTCCAGTTCCAGTTTGTCATAGTTGGTGCTTTGCCCGTACAGAGCTGACCCGACGTTCCAGTTGACGCGCTTAATGGGGCTGAAGATCGCATCCACCGGCAGTTCACTGATCTGCAGGTGACTTTTTGAACCACGATCGTTCGCCGGCAGGTAGCCGCGTCCCCGTTCCACTGTCAAATCGATTTCCAAATGTGTATTGGGGTCGTTGACAGTAAACAGGAAGAGTCCCGGATTCAGAATCTCAACTTCTGCCGGGCATTGAATATCAGACGCAAACACCTCGCCTTCACCGTTCACTTCCAAATGAAGGTGGGAGATATCTCCTTCGAAAAGTTTCAGTCGAATTTGCTTAATTTGCAGCATCACCTGCAGTACGTCTTCACGCACACCCGGAATGGCACTGAATTCGTGCATCACTTCGGAGATTCGAATAGAAGTAACTGCTGCGCCTTCCAGTGAAGAGAGCAGTACACGTCGGAGTGCATTCCCAAGAGTCACACCATAACCGCGCTCAAGCGGGTAAATGACGAATTTTCCGTAATTCTCCGCTTCTCGTTCGCGTTCCACTTTCGGTGTTACCATATTGCTTAAAGTAGCCAATTTTCACCCCTTTCCGATACAAACCATTTCCGATTGCATCGGTGCCTTATCGATTATCGTGAATAAAACTCGACAATCAATTGTTCGTTGATATTCCCATCAATTTCACTGCGTTCAGGCATCCGTAATACTTTTCCGCTGATCGCTTTTGCATCGCGGGAAAGCCATAACGGGCATGTTCTCTTATCCGCTACTTCAGCCAAATCTCTGAAAAGAGGTTTTGATTTTGAATTCTCGCGAATTTCAACCGTGTCTCCGGGTTTCATGATCATCGACGGGATGTCATGAGGGACACCGTTCACCTTGAAATGACCATGGGTTACCATCTGGCGCGCCTGTGTACGATTTTCGGCAAACCCCAGACGGAAAACCACGTTATCCAATCGCGCTTCCAACATCTGCAGCAAATTGATACCAGTCATACCTGGTTGTTTCAATGCGATGCCGAACACACGTCTGAATTGACGTTCCAAAACACCATATTTCCTGCGAGCCTTCTGTTTCGCGCGGAGCTGTTTCGAATAGTCCGAAACCCGTTCCCCACCGCCGCGGCCGCTTCCCGAACGACCATGGTCGCCAGGCGCATAAGCGCGTTTTTCAAACGAGCATTTTGCGGAAAAACAGCGTTCGCCTTTCAAGAATAATTTTTCATTTTCTCGTCGGCATAATTTACATACCGATCCGGTATACCTTGCCATTCTATATTCCTTTCATCCTTTATACGCGGCGTTTCTTTGGAGGACGGCATCCGTTATGGGCAACGGGCGTGATATCCGAAATGGAACGGACCTTCATTCCCATCCCCTGGATAGCACGAATCGCAGATTCACGACCGGGACCCGGGCCTTTGATAATCAAATCGACTTCCTGAACACCCATTGTCTGCGCAGTTTTGATCGCCTGTTCGGCTGCGAGACGCGCAGCGAACGGTGTGCTCTTGCGTGAACCTTTGTAGCCTGATGAACCGGAGCTGCTCCAGCAGACCGGGTTCCCCATGGCATCGGTTACCGTTACGATGGTGTTGTTGAAGGAAGCAAAAATGTGCACCTGAGCAGAACCCAGCGTGCGCTTCACTTTTCGTGCGGTAGTCGCACGACGCGATGAGCGTACATTTTGAGCCATATTTCCCCTTACTGACTTATGTTACTTGGTTAATCGAAAACATCGGTCGCAACAGCAGGCAGCCGCAGGGATGATGAAAGGAATCCCAACCTGCCGTATAAGACCGAGTTGTTTCGGATTATTTCTTCGTTGCTCCGCGGCGACGGCCACGACCGGCAACAGTCTTCTTCGGACCTTTGGCTGTTCTGGCGTTTGTGCGCGTCCGTTGACCACGGGAAGGAAGGTTCCTTCGATGGCGCATACCGCGAAAACAACCGATTTCGACCAGACGCTTGATGTTCATTTGAACTTCACGTCTCAGATCACCTTCAACGATGTAGTTCTTTGCGATGTAATCGCGCAGAAGGTTTTCGTCATTTTCTGATAAATCCTTAACGCGAATTTCCGGCCGAACACCGGTATCGCGCAGGATTTGCTGTGCACGCGTCAACCCGATCCCATAGATGTAGGTCAATGCGATTTCAATGCGTTTGTTACGTGGAAGATCAACACCTTCAATTCTTGCCATAGTCTATCTTATCCCTGTCGCTGTTTGTGCTTTGGATTTTCGCAAATGACATACAAACGACCTGATCGTTTGACGATTTTGCATTTAGCACAGCGTTTCTTAATAGATGAAGTAACCTTCATTTTTCACACTCCCTCGGATCTGTTCATCCGGAAATAACAATAAAAGCCTATCAATTATATCTGCTGTTAGGCAGATTGTCAAACAATTCTATAATCCGTTAGACGGATTCCGCTCACCGGTGGGGTACCATCCTTCAACAGCGTCAGGATCCTCGGCCCGTCCTCTGTAATCGCCACAGAGTGTTCAAAATGAGCAGTAAGGCTCATATCCGCTGAGGAAACGCCCCAACCATCCGAGATGGTTTTCGTCGCTTCGGTTCCCACCAGAACCATCGGTTCCAGGGCAATCGTCATGCCGCTTTTCAGCACTACACCCTGTCCGGGTTCGCCATAGTTCGGCACTTGCGGCGCCTCCCACATTCTTCTGCCAACGCCATGTCCGGTGTATTGTCTCGTGACATAGAAGCCGTTTTTCTCGACATAAGCCTGGACAGCTGCGGAAACATCGCCGCTGCGATTGCCGGGGATCATCTTGCTGATCCCTTCATAAAGGGATGCTTCTGTTACCTCCAGCAACTTGCGAGCTTCAGCGGAGATTTCACCCACACCGATCGTAAATGCTGAATCAGCAACATACCCTTTGTAAATTGTGCCGCAGTCAACAGACACAATATCCCCTTCTTTAAGGATCACCTTTGAGGAAGGAATCCCGTGGACAAGAATATTGTTGACACTCACACAGGTACTGGCAGGGAACGGAATCGGTCCGGGGACGCCCTTGAAAGGGGATGTCACCTTATAGTGTTTCAGCACACTCTCCGCCGCATGATCCACATCTGCTGTGGAAGCGCCCGGTACGCAAGCTTTAGCTGCTGCTGCAAGCGCCTCAGCATTGATAATGCCCGCCTCGCGCATCAGCTCCAACTCAGCTTTCGATTTGATGCTGATCTGCCGTTCCCAGCTCATTTCTTTCCTGTTATTCTTTCAAACCGCAACCTGCGCGGATTACAGACAGGATGTCTGCACTGACTTCATCGATCGTCCGGTTACCGTCTACCCGATTCAACACCCCTTTTTTCTCATAATAGTCAATCAAAGGAGCAGTCTGGTTTTCATAAACTTCAATCCGATGCAGGATCGTCTCTGTTTTGTCGTCCTCGCGCTGATACAGCGTCAAGCCGCAGACGTCGCAAACTCCTTCCACTTTCGGAGGGTTGTTTACTTCATGGAAGACATGTCCCTGCGGGCACATCCAACGGCCGCTCAGACGGCTGACTAACACTTCGTTTGCCAGATCAATCAGCGGCACGCAGCAGATCGAGGTTCCAAACTGTTCGCCAAGGATCTTGTCGAACGCTTCTGCCTGGGCGATTGTGCGCGGGAAACCATCTAAAAGCGCTCCCTTCGCGCAATCAGGGCAACTGATACGATCAGCAACCATGGCAATCGTGACTTCATCTGGCACCAGCTGACCACTGTTCATGTAGGTCTGTGCGGTTTTGCCCAACTCGGTCTGATTCTTCAAATTGTCGCGGAACAGATCACCGGTACTGATGTGCGGGATCTGTAACTTCTCCGCAGCAATTTTTGCCTGCGTTCCTTTGCCGGCCCCAGGAGGACCGATCAGAACGACAAATGTCTGGCTCATTGGCTTCATCCTGATTACCGAATCAATCTTTCTTCATAGCCATGTTGGCTCAGCTCACTCTGCAGGTAGTCAATGATGTCACGTACAACACCGACAACAATCAACATACCAGAAGAGGACATCAACATAGTGGAGTGAGCACTCGTCCCAAGAAGCGCACCCAGAATATATGGAAGGATCGCGATCAAACCAAGGAAGATAGCTCCCGGAAAGGTGATCCTGTTCTGGATTTTCGCAAGATAATTCTGCGTGTCAACTCCGGCTGCGCGCCCTGGAACAACTGCGCCCTGCTTTTTCAGGCTGGTACCGTAATCGTTGTTCATAAAGGTGACGCTGGTGTAGAAATAGGTAAACGCTACCACCAAAACAAAATACATAAAAATGTAGAGCGGGCTGTTACCGCTGAAATTCCGTTGGAACCACAGCGAAGAATTACGCACCCACTCAGTCCCTGAGTTGACAAAGAAGCTGGCGATCAGCGCCGGGAAGGTGATGATCGACTGCGCAAAGATGAGCGGGATCATACCAACTGCGTTCACGCGCAGCGGCAATGAGGTCGAACCGCCGGATTTTACGCCACGATAACCAATGCGCTGTCCCGGGATCATCAGTTTCACATAGCGGGTACCCTGCTGAATGTACACAATCGTATAGACCGTGACCAGCAATACCAGGATCGAGACGATCAGAATGTACCAGCCAGAGGTTTGATCTGCCAGGATGCGCACCAGGTTACTGGGAACCTGAGAGACGATACCAGAGAAGATGATCAGTGATAACCCCTGTTGCTGAATTCCATATTCTGAGATGATTTGCCCCAGCCAGATCGCGATCAGCGTTCCAGCGACCATCGTGGCGATGTTGGCAATGGTTGGCAGCAGGTTTGAACCGCTGAAGCCGTAATTTTTCAACACGGTCACGCCGGGCATAATCTGGTTGAACAGGCTGATCTGACCAATAGCCGACAACAACGCCATCGGGATCGTCAGATACATCGTCCATTTTTCCATCCATTTTCGGCCTTCGCGCGGGTCTTCCTTCATTTTCCTTTCAATTGCAGGAATGATTGGTCCGAGCAATTGCAGGATAATGGATGCGGTGATGTATGGGTATACCCCCATTGCCAGAATAGAAAATGATGAAAGCGTACCACCAGAAAGAACGTTCAAAATGCCGATCAGGTCTCCGGCAGCGGTCGTGCTGGTTCTCAGCGCTTCAATCACTGCGGAGTTAAACCCGGGCACCGGGATATTCGCGATCAGCCGGTAGATCACCAGAATTCCGAGTGTGATCAGCAGCTTGTTGCGAATATCGTTAGATTTCCAGATATAACGCCATGGGGATCTCTTCATACTTTCTTTCTCCTTAGAAACACAGGCGTCTATTACCCGATGAGTTCGACACTGCCGCCGGCAGCTTCAATTTTCTCGCGAGCGCCTTTAGTAATGCGATGAACCTTCAGTTTATATGCCTTTTCCACTTCACCTCTGCCGAGGATCACGATTGGATTGTTCTTTTTGCTGAGCAGGTTGGCTTCAGCTAAGACTTCAGGCGTAATTTCCTGGCTGTCGTCAAGTCGTTCCAGCATTTCCAGATTTACTTCGTTATATTCAACACGATTCGGCGGAGTAAACCCTTCACCGCGCATGAACGGCAATCGGCGATAGAAAGGCAGGTTACCACCCTGGCGATAGATGTGACCGCCAAAGCCCTGTCGGGCGTGCTGACCCTTGGTACCTTTACCGGCAGTTTTCCCCTGACCGGCTGCGTGACCACGACCGACACGCTTCTTTTCCTGCTTTGCGCCTTCATTCGGTTTTAAATCATGAATTTTCATACTTATTCCTCTACCTCGCTCACCTCAACCAGGTGGTTCACCTTCAACAGCATCCCACGCAATGAGGGAGTGTCCTTCTGAACGACAACCTGATTCAACCGGGTTAATCCGAGGGCTTCAATCGTTCGTTTATGGTTTTTGGAGTAACCGATGCTGCTTTTGACATACTTAATCTGCAGCTTCTTCGGTTCAGCAGTTTTTGCTTTCGCTTTAGCCATGCTTCCTCCGATCCCAGAATGGAACCAGTTCGTCATCGCTCTTGTTGCGAAGCGAAGCCAGTTCTTCCGCATCTTTCAATTGATCCAGCGCATCAAATGTCGCCTTGACAACATTCAACAGGTTAGCGCTGCCCAGCGATTTGGTGAGGATGTCGGTAATTCCCGCCACTTCCAACGCTGCACGAACACCACCCGCAGAGATAACGCCGGTACCTTCAGATGCCGGGCGCAGCAGAACACGCGCGCCACCGGTTTTGCCGAGCACTTCGTGCGGAATGGTGGTTTTATACGTGTTCACTTTATGCATGTTCTTTCGTGCACGTTCACTGGCTTTTCGCATCGCATCCGGTACGGCAAGCGCTTTTCCGATTCCCAAACCTACGGTCCCTTTGTTGTCACCTACTACAACTGTCACGCGATATTGAAAACGGCGGCCACCTTTAACGACTTTCGCCACGCGTGCAATTTCGATGACACGTTCATCGACCTGGTCCTCCATAGGTTGAAAAAGTGTATTCTCCATTGATCCAGTTCCTTGCCTTTCTGCCTAAAACTTCAACCCGGCTTCACGTGCCGCGTCTGCCAGCGCTTTTACACGTCCCATAAAACGGAACCCACCGCGGTCAAACACTACTGTGGTGACGCCTTTATCCATGGCGCGTTCCGCAATAGCTTTGCCAACCAGTTTGGCCTGTTCCGTCTTATTTTTGCCGCTCAATTCAGCACGCAGACCATGGTCAATCGAAGATGCGGATGCTAATGTCTTACCCGCTTCGTCATCGATCACCTGAGCATAGATGCTGTCCAGACTTCGATAGATGTTAAGCCGAGGGCATTCAGCAGTACCGGACAATTTTTTGCGAACCCGCGCATGGCGGATAATTCGCGCTTCACTTCGTGTATATTTTCCCATAGGTCCTCTTACTTCTTAGCCTTTCCGGATTTACCTGCCTTGCGGCGGATCTTCTCTCCCAGATAACGGATTCCCTTGCCCTTGTAGGGTTCTGGAGGCCGGATAAAGCGGATATCCGCTGCTGTCTGTCCAACCACTTCGCGGTCATGTCCCATAACCTTAATCTGGCGGGTTTTCCCATCGACTTCAAAACTGATCCCTTCAGGAGGAACCACTTCTTTCGGAGATGAGAAGCCAACATACAGCATCAAATTTTTGCCATTCATTTCAGGCCGGTAGCCAACGCCATCGACTTCAAGAATAACGGTGAAGCCTTCGGACACGCCGACAACCATATTGTTCAGCAGCGCCCGGCTTGTCCCATGCAGCGCGCGGACAGGAGCTTCATCAGAGGAGCGCACAACCGTTAAAGTGCCATTTTCATGTTCGATCTTGACGACCGGGGAAAAAAGGCGTGATAACTCGCCTTTCGGCCCTTTAACTTTAACTTCGTTCCCGTTGATATCAACTTTCACGCCTGCCGGAACGGTAATGGGTAAACGTCCAATTCGAGACATTTCCTGTTTTCCTTTCCTACCAGACTTTACAAAGGATCTCGCCACCGACGCCCTTTTGGCGTGCCTGCTGGCCAGTCATCACTCCCTGAGGAGTGGACATGATGGAGATCCCCAAACCTGATAATACCCACGGGATTTCGTTTTTACGCGTATAAACGCGTCTTCCAGGTCTGCTAACACGGACAATGCCGGTGATCACAGGACGCTTTGAGCGTCTTTCTCCCGCATACTTAATTTTCACTTTGAGGGTTTTGTGAGTCGGTTTTTCACCGTCCACTACCTCATAGGATTCAAGGTAACCTTCTTCCTTCAGAATCCTTGCAATTTCCGTTTTGATATTCGAGCTTGGCATCGCAACTGTGGCATGACCAACCATCATGGCATTGCGAATTCGAGTCAACATATCGGAAATAGGATCATTCGTCATCTTTTACTCCTTCGAATTCCTTTACCAGGATGATTTGGTAACGCCGGGAATTTGGCCGTTCAACGCCAGTTCACGAAAACAGATTCTGCAGAGGCCGAAGCGGCGGATATATCCGCGCGGTCGACCACAGATTCGACAGCGATTACGCACCTGATTGGGGTATTCTCGCCGCAATTCTCTATATTTCATGCATTTCTTAGCCATACTTAACCCTTCCTGAAAGGCATGCCGAGCAAACCCAGCATCACCCGTGCCTGATCATCATTCTGAGCAGTAGTCACGATTGTAATTTCCATACCGCGGACCTTATCAATCTTTTCATAATCGATCTCGGGGAACAGTGTCTGTTCTTTCAGTCCCAGCGTGTAGTTTCCACGACCGTCAAAGGAATCCGGAGATACACCGCGAAAGTCGCGGACACGGGGCAGAACGATGTTCAGAACCCGATCCAAAAACGCCCACATCTTTTCACCACGCAACGTTACTTTGGCGCCAATCTGGCGTCCTTCACGCAGCTTGAAGTTCGCAACGCTGATCCGGGCTTTCGTTACGACCGGTTTTTGACCAGTGATCTGCATCAGATCGTTCACCGCGGCGTCCAGAGCTTTCGGATTGTCGATCGCTTCGCCTAATCCGATGTTCACCACCACTTTTTCAACCTTCGGGTAAAGCATCACATTTTCGAGCTTCAATGTAGATTGCATAGCGGGGAGAACTTCATTCATATATTTTTCTTTAAGTTGATTCATTTCTTCGCTTCTCCGCTATTTCACATCGATCGCTGCACTGCATTTTTTGCAAATGCGAACGCCTTTACCATCTTCCCGGCTGATACCGACACGTGTTGCCTTATTGCACTTTGGGCAAACCAGCATCACATTTGAAAGGTGAATCGGTGCTTCAAATTTGACAATTCCAGCATCGATCTGTCGTCGTCCAGCCTGAGTTTGACCGCGGTGACGTGAACGAATATTCACGCCCTGAACGACAACCCGCTGTTCGTCAGGAATCACACGAATGACTTCCCCTCTCTTTTTCTTATCCTCGGAACGACCACTGATTACTTCAACCATGTCGCCCTTGCGAATTTTCAGTTTCATTCTTCGCTCCAACATTCCCTATAATTAAATCGATTCCGGCGCTAAGGATACGATCTTCGTAAATCCTTTTTCGCGTAATTCGCGGGCAACAGGGCCAAAAATACGAGTTCCCTTGGGATCCTGTCCGTTTGTATCCAAAATCACAGCCGCGTTGTCATCAAAACGGATCGAAGACCCGTCTTCACGACGCCATTCTTTTGAACAACGGACGATCACCGCTTTTACGATTTCGCTTTTCTTCACAGAGCCATGTGGTGCGGCGGATTTTACGGTGGCGATAACAACATCACCGATGCTGCCGTAATGTCGGACTGATCCGCCGGTAATATGAATCACCAGAATCTCTTTGGCGCCGGTATTATCAGCAACTTTTAATCTCGATTCCTTCTGAATCATTCCTCGGCTCCTTTTTCAAGAACTTCCGCCAGGCCTTCGTCAATTTCCGCTTTGATTTCCTGCTTCTCATCATGGGTGATGATCTGCTGAACAACCCAGCGTTTATCACGGGAGAGCGGACGGCTTTCCACAATCATGACTTTGTCGCCGATTTTGCATTCGTTATTTTCATCGTGCGCCTTCACGCGCTTATGATCATGAACGACTTTTCCAAGTAACGGATGGCGATAAGTACGCTTGATCTCGACGACAACTGTTTTATCCATTTTGTCACTGGTGACAGTGCCAATTAGTCGACGACGTGAATTCATGCTTTCCCTTCCTGTTCTTTCTTAATTTCCATTTCCCTTAGGATGGTTTCCAGCCGGGCAATGTCACGCCGAACTTCCTTCGCACGGGTCTGATCGGTCAACTGACCGGAAACAACCTGGAAGCGAAGATTCATCTTTTCATGCCGCAATTCATCCAGCTTGGCGTGGATTTCTTTGTCAGTCATGTTTCGAATTTCAGATGCTTTCATTCCGCCGCCTCTTCCACGCCGATTTCATGTTTGGCGATCACTTTGGTTCTGATTGAGAACTTGTAAGAAGCCTGTTTCAGTGCAGCTACTGCAACATCTTCGGTCAACCCGCCGATTTCGAACATGATTCGACCCGGTTTTACCACAGCTACCCAATATTCAACGTTCCCTTTCCCTTTACCCATTCGGGTTTCGGCAGGACGGTGTGTATAAGGTTTATCAGGAAAGATTCGAATCCAAACCTTTCCTCGGCGCTTCATTTCACGCGCCAGAGTACGGCGGGCAGCTTCGATTTGACGAGCGGTGACCCATCCCGGCTCCATGGCAATCAGGCCATAATCGCCGAAATTGATTTCCGCACCGCGCAGTGCCTTACCACGCATCCGTCCGCGTTGCTGCTTTCTGTACTTTACTCGTTTTGGCATTAACATTTCCAATACCTCTTTCGTCATTCACCAGGAGGGCGAACCTCCTGCCGAATGTGAGAATTATTCGCTGACGAATACGCCATCGGTCTGCTCGGGGATGGCTTCTTCATTCATTGAATGAACGATCCCGCGATAAATCCAGACTTTGACGCCAATTTTTCCATAAGTCGTGTTGGCTTCTGCTCGGGCAAAGTCAATATCCGCACGCAGTGTATGCTGAGGGACACGTCCTTCACGCAGGGTGACTGAGCGCGCCATATCGGCACCGCTCAAACGACCACCAACCTGTACTTTTACACCTTCGGCACCCTGGCGCAGACCCTGTTGGATCGCGCGTTTCATAGCGCGGCGATACCCAACCCGGCGTTCCAGTTGACCGGCAATATTGGTCGCAACCAGATAAGCATCCAAATCAGGTGCTTTGATCTCTTTGATTTCCAGATCCACTTTTTTGCCAACCAGTTTTTCCAGGTTTTCACGGATCACTTTCACCGTCTCGCCTTTTCTGCCGATCAGGATACCTGGTTTGGCAGTATTGACGACTATCTTGACTTTGCCGGGGAATCGTTCGACTTCCACGCGGGAAACACCGGCTTTTCCGGTCTGGTCATGGATCAGTTTGCGAATTTCCAGATCCTGGTGGAGCTGTTCTACATATTCTTCCCCTTTGGCAAACCAGCGACCATCCCAGGGCTTGTTGATTTTTAACCGAAATCCAATCGGATGTACTTTTCTACCCATAATTGTTTGTCTTCTCCTTTGGTCCTTTCGCTCTCACACTACTCACGTTCACGAAGAACCACAGTAACATGAGATGATCTCCGCAATATCGGCTTAAATCGACCGCGGGCACCAAAATAGCGCCATTTGCGCGTGGCTCCTTCATCACAGAAAATCGAGTGAACCACCATATCATTCCGATCCATCCCAAAGTTTTCCTCGGCATTTGCCGCGGCGGAAGCGATCAGTTTGTAAACCGGCTCCGCAGAAACTTTGTTGGTGAATTTCAAAATATTCAGGGCGTCGTTCACCGACTTACCACGGACGAGGTTAATCACCAAACGTACTTTTTGAGCAGAAACGCCATAATTACGTAACTTAGCAGTAATATCCTGTGCCATCGTTTCTATCTCCTCGTTGATTTTTCCGAAACATGACCGCGGAACAGGCGCGTCGGAGCGAATTCGCCCAGGCGGTGCCCAACCATATTTTCAGTGATATACACCGGAATATGGCGTCTGCCGTCATGTACGGCAATCGTGTGTCCAACCATCTGAGGGAAGATCGTGCTGGCACGGCTCCAGGTGCGAATAACTTTCTTGTCACCGGCTGCGTTCAGCTTTTCGACCTTTTTCAGAAGTTTGGGGTCAATGAATGGCCCCTTCTTTAATGATCGTGACATAACTCTATTCCTCTCTTAAGCTGCAGTTCCGGGGACTAACGCCCACTCTTCGAATTCCTGCGTCGAACGATAAATTTATCAGATTTCTTATTGCGCCGTGTCTTATAACCAAGCGCCGGTTTCCCCCATGGGGTCTTCGGGCCGGGCATACCGATCGGTTGACGTCCTTCACCACCTCCATGCGGATGGTCGCGCGGGGACATCGCAGATCCGCGAACGGCTGGTCTAAAGCCAAGATAGCGTTTTCGGCCGGCTTTCCCGAGCTTGATGTTGCTGTGATCCAGATTACCGAGCTGGCCAATGGTGGCAAAGCAGGTTTGCAGGATCATGCGGACTTCACCGGATGGCAGACGAATCTGAGCATAGTCGCCTTCTTTAGCAAGCAGCTGAGCGGATGTACCGGCAGCACGAACCAACTGTCCGCCCTTACCAGGTCTCATCTCGATGTTGTGAATCGTCGTACCGACCGGAATGCTGGAAATCGGCAACGCGTTCCCGGTTCGAATCTCGGCATTAGCACCAGAGACAACCGTATCACCGACTTTCAAACCAATCGGAGCCAGGATATAACGTTTGTCGCCATCTGCATAGAACAGCAGGGCAATGCGTGCGCTGCGATTCGGATCATATTCAATGGCATTGACTTTCGCGGGGATATTCAGCTTGTTCCGTTTCAGGTCAATGATCCGGATTAAGCGGCGATGACCACCACCACGATGGCGCACTGTGATACGTCCGGTAGCGTTTCGGCCGGCGTAGTTCTTTCGGAACACAACCAAAGAGCGTTCCGGTTTGTCTTTCGTAATTTCTTCAAAGGTATAGCCGGTCATCCCACGAAGACCCGGGGTAATCGGTTTATAAATCTTTACAGCCATTATTCAACTCCTTCGAAGAACGGAATCTTGTCGCCATCCGCCAATGTCACAATCGCCTTCTTCATAACTGGGCGTTTGAGTACCGTGCGGCGGTTTTTCATGTTCCGTTTGGTTTTGCCGGCGGTTTTGATGATATTGACACGCAGAACAGTTACTTTAAAAATGTTCTCGACAGCCTCTTTCACCATCGTCCGGTTAGCATCCAAAGCTACTTCAAACGCATATTGGTTCTGCTTGAAGAGCAACTCATTTGTTTTTTCCGTGATCAGTGGACGGCGAAGAATTTCGTAATAGTTTGTCATGGTTCCTCTCTATCCAAGATACGCGTTAATAGTTTCAATTGCTGCAACAGGCATAACAACTTTGTCAAACCGCAGAAGATCGCGGATATTTAAGTAGTTTGCCAGCAGGACTTTTGCATACGGAATATTGTTGGTCGCGCGAATCACTTCCTCATTCGATTCCTTGTCAGGGATCAGAATCAGGGCAGTGTTTTCGCCAACCAGCGCATTCAGCGCTGCAACCATCAAACGGGTCTTCGGTTCATCCAGTTTCAGATCATCAATCACGATAATCTCTGAATCTCCGGCTTTCACGCTCAAAGCAGAGCGCAGCGCAGCCCGACGCATCTTCTTAGGCATATCCTGGGTGTAATCGCGCATATGCGGAGTATGCACCCGCCCGCCGCCCTTCCACTGTACGGCGCGGATCGAACCCTGTCGGGCTCGGCCTGTTCCCTTTTGTTTATATGGTTTTCTACCGCCGCCGGCAACCTGGTGCCGGGTCTTGGTCTCATGGGTTCCAAGGCGGGCGTTAGCCATCTGGCGAACATATGCCTGATGCATCAAGTCTACGTATATTGGGGCGGCAAAAATGGAATCAGGAAGTTCAACTTCGCTGACGACCTCGCCCTTCATATTTTTGACATCGATTTTCATTTTACTTACGCTCCATGTTTCCAGTAAATCCGTCAGGACTTACGGGCATCCCGAATCGTCACCAAACCGCCACGCGAACCGGGAACGGCGCCTTTTACGCCAATCAGGTTGCGTTCTGCATCGATGAATGCAACTTTCAGGTTTTGCACCGTAACGCGATCATTGCCCATATGACCCGGACCACGGGAACCCTTGAATACTCGACCTGGTGTAGTACCAGAACCGCGGGAACCCGGTGCGCGCATACGATCAGACTGACCGTGAGTCTTTTGACCACCACGGAAGTTGTATCGTTTCACGCCGCCCTGGAAACCACGGCCTTTGCTGGTGCCGACAACGTCGACCAATTCGCCTAAAGTGAACAAATCCACAGTCACTTTGTCACCTTCAGCGACCTGTGGATCTTTGACACGAAATTCGCGCAAAAAGCGCAACGGAGGCAAGTTGTTCCGCTTCAGGTGACCCTTTTCGCCATTGGTAATTCGAGACGGCTTTACCTCTTCGTAACCCAATTGCACGGCGCTGTATCCATCAGTTTCCTGATTTCGCAGCTGGGTAACATAACAAGGCCCAGCTTCGATGACGGTGATCGGAATTGCCGCACCGCGCTCATCGAAAATCTGGGTCATGCCGATTTTCTTGCCGATTAGCCCTTTAAACATACTCAGTTTTCTCCCCTTTTAAGGTTATATTTTTCGGTCCTTCAGACCCGTCCACAAGATTGTCAGCATGGGCTTAGCTGCATCATCTTGTCCTTATATCAGTCAATTCGCTGATGCATCACCGTGGAATGTTTGTCGTGGGCATTCTCACGAATTCTTAATATAAGGTGTTTTTATTCGCGCAGGCATCTATCAGCGCGACAGAAAAGTATACCACAACTTTTTATCTGTAAAGGAATTCACCATGACCAAAAATGAAGGGGTATATGTGGTTCACATCACAGAGATCTTACTATTGAATAACTTCATTCCTGATCCAAGTTCAGGCTCGCTGCGTAGAAGGGAACATATCCCTGCTCGTGGCAACCATCCGCGTGTGATGTTCCCGTCCTGTCCTCAAACAGGCATCCATGCAAAGGATATAATGAATACAAATGAAAAAAAGCCACATTCCACTGATTCTACTGACAGCAGCGATTGCGATAGCGCTCGTGGTTGGTGCAGTTCTGATTTCTCGGCTGCACGTGCCCGCCAAAGGAACGGACAGCGGGTCAGCATCCGCTGAAATCCTCGATGCACTGGTCGCAACCGAGATGATCCTCACCGAAACTGCGCTGCGGACCTCAGAATCCGCTCAGCTGCCCGAGATGACGCCGACAGCTCTTCCCGCCACTGCAACCATCGATCCGTATACTTATTTCCGCAGTCAAACCGATCCTGATCGCTTTATGGCATGGGTGCGCGCGCTTTCCGGTGCTGAGCCCATCCAAGTAAACGACGTAGAGACCAGGATCGAAACCCGCTACAGTTACGCCATGTTCACCGGACAGGCCAACGCGCCCGCAAAAGCCTATCTGCTGGAACAGATACGACAGTGGATTCCGGAAAACCAACTGGCTGTCGAAGAATATCCCTATACCGATGCCACCAGCAGCTACACCTGGAAGAATATTGTGGTTACCTTCCCGGGAACGGTACATCCCGAAGAGCAGGTGCTGTTTACCGCCCATTTTGACAGCATCGTTGTCTTCGAAGGTGATCCCTTAACCTATGCCCCTGGCGCGAACGACAATGGCACGGGGCTGGCGACGATTCTGGAAGCCATACGCATTTTCAAAGATATGCAATTTGAAAAAACCGTCAAAATCGTGCTCTTCAGCGGCGAGGAGAACTTTCAGGAAGGCAGCAAAGCCTACGTCGCTGCTCACGCTGGCGATAACATCATCGCGGTGGTGAATATGGATATGTACGGGACAGACAAGGACAACGACCGCTGTTTTGAGTTGTATGTTGGGCCGCTCCCGGGGTCCAGGCAGCTTTCTGAACTGTTCATGCAGACTGTGGCTGAGTTCAGCCTTAATCTGAAGGCTGATCAGCTGGTCGATAACGCCTATGCAAAAGCGGATCATAAACCATTTTGGGATGCCGGCATTCCGGCAGTGACAGCGATGGAGAATTTCCTTACCGATTACACCCCTGGCGGCTGTGAAACCGGGATGGATCGCACCGATTGCTGGCACCTCCCCTGCGATACACACGAGAAAATCAACGTTCCCTATGCCTTTGACATTGGACTGGCAGGAACATACACGGTGATGAAACTCGCCATTGTTCAACCCATAAAGCAATGAATTCACAAGGAGAACTACCCACCCCCGGTCATAAGCGGGTTCCACTTCCGCTGATCACCTTCTTTTTGTCAGGGTTGCTGTTTCTGCTGTTGCTGGCGTCTAACGGAATCTTCCCCTTTGGAAAATTGTCGCTGCTGATCAGCGACATGAACTCGCAATACATCGACTTCATGATGGAATATCGCCGCGTTCTCGCAGGTCAGGGCAGCTTGTTTTACAGCTGGCATGCCGGAATGGGAATGAATTTCCTCGCCATCATCGCCTACTATCTCGCAAGTCCTTTCAATTTCCTGCTGCTGCTCTTCCCTGAACGGAATATTATTGATGCGGTCACGCTGATTACCGGGTTGAAGCTGACCTGTGCGGCGGCTGCCATGAGCTGGTATCTGAACAGCATCTCCAAAACCAATGCTAAACAGCGCATTCTTGCGCTGTTGTTAATCGGATTCGGACTGCTGTACGGTTTCTCAGGATATACGGTCGCGTATTCTTTCAATATTATGTGGCTGGATGGCGTTATCCTGCTGCCGCTGTTGTGCGGTGTGATAGAGCAGCTCAACCGGCGAAATCGCTGGGTCTGGCTGACTTTGTTGTTCACAATTCTGCTTCTGTCTCAGTTTTATATCGCCTATATGGTGATCCTGTTCTGCGGTCTTTACGCTTTCATTCAGCTCGCCATTGAATCACAACCAGATCCAAAAGAAAAGCTGGGATTTCTGCTGAAAGTAGGCGGTTCGCTGGCGTTGGCGGCTGGCATGAGCCTGTTTCTGCTGCTGCCCACTTTTTTTGTACTCAAAAACAATATGGGACTGATTGGGCAGGCTTTCCCTGACTGGGGAACGAATTTTTCGCTTCCGCAGCTGTTGATTAAGGGATTTCCAGGTACATTTGACGGGGTAAAAGGCAACTTGCCGCATGTGTTTACCGGTTTGATCACTTTTTTCGGAGTATCCGCTTATTTTTTCAGCGGGGCTTTTTCTAAAAAAGAACGAATTCTATACGCTTTGCTGCTCGTAATCCTGATTGCAAGTTTCTGGCTTAAGCCGCTTGCCTTTATCTGGCACGCGTTGGATCATCCCAGCTGGTTCCCCTACCGCAACGCTTTCCTGCTGACCTTTCTGTCAATCAGCCTCGCTTACAGAGGAATCGCTGTCGGCGGACAACCGCGAAAGCTGACACTGATTCTGCAGGCAGTCCTGCTGGCAACCATTCTCGCATTCTACCGGGATCGTTTCACCGAGGCAACCCGTTATCTGGCATTCTTTTCCGGGCTGTTGATCGTCTTGTATCCGGTTTTGGTGTGGCGCTACCATTCGCGTCCCTCTCAAGCATCCTTGCTGTTGGTGATCTTGATGCTGATTGAATGCTCCCTGAATGCCAATGGCATTCTCTCTCATTACACCCTGAATTATCTGCCGCGTCAGACTTACCTTGACTTTTATGACCGCAATCGCGAAGCGCTCTTCCCGTTACTGCCGACTGATGGAGAATTCTACCGGCTGGAAAAATCCGAGATACGCACCTACAACGATCCGATGTCAATCGGCTATCCCGGCATTGGTCACTTCAGCTCCAACGCTTCCACGGCTCAGAGCCGTTTTCTCAAGAAAATGGGGTTTGACTGCTACGCTACCTGGTGCATGTATCGCGGCGGCACCGTTTTCAGCGACGCATTGCTGGGGATCCGCTATCTGTTCACAGGAGATCAGACTGGCAACCGCTTTTACCGCTCCGCAGGAGCTGGCGTGCAACAAAATCCATACGCGCTGCCTCCGCTGCTGTTTCTGGACGATGGTTTTGAATCGCTGCCCTCCCTGGAACCCGATCAGCCAATTGAGCATCAGGAACAGATAATGCAGGCGCTGCTGAAGGCAGGGAAGCCCTATACCAAAAGCAGTCGCCTGTTTCCTTCAAAGATCAACAACCTGACCCTTTTCCACTCAAACGAAGACGGCGACGTCTATGCGAAAGTGAATTCCGGTGATAATGCGAGTCTGGTTTACACGGTGCAGGTTGATCCCACCGATCCATCGTACTTATTCCTGCCCAATATCAGCCTGAACTACGACGTATGGCTGGATGGGGAGCAGATTTTTTCGAAATCCGGCAACTACACGCCTTTCCTCGTCGATCTCACATCATTTGAAGCCGGCAGCGACCTGGAACTGCGGATAGAGCTGGCGGATCAGACAGAAATCAGCGATGATGTCACGCTTTACAGCTTTGACTACCAGCAAATCAGCGAGATGGTGAAGGTGCTCTCACGGAATTTCCCGGTTGTCAGTTTTGACGGCAGGACTGGTTTCACCGCGCAATTCCAGCCAGCCGATCATGATCGGGCAATGCTGACTTCCATCCCGTTCGACGCCGGCTGGATGGTTCAAATTGACGGAGAAAAAGCGGAAATCAAGAAAGCGCTGGATGGCTTGATCGGGATCGTTGTTCCTGCCCATACGCAGAGAATGGAGATCGCATTTCTGCCGTACGGTTTCCAAACCGGCGCAACCCTGTCCGCGGTAAGCTTGTTTATTTTCGCTATCTTAATTGGAATTTCGTCGCGAAATAAAATCAAAAAGCCGCTGACAGCACCTCATCAGACTGATCCAATGTAGCTAAAAGATCAATCGGTTCCAGATCGAACGGAATCTTAACCAATAATTCAACCGTTCGGCTGGATTCACGGGCCTTCAGCAGTTCAAAATTTACGATTTCGACTTTATTTGATTCGAGAATTGTCAGCGTACGCATCAGCGCACCAGGGTTGTTTTTTATTGTAATCACCAGATATTCTGTCTCAGGAATATTCAGAATGTGACCGTAGTGATAGATCAGCAGCTGAGCAACAATCACCAACACAGCGGAAAAAATGCCTATTGAATACATCCCTGCACCGATTGCCAAACCAACACCGGATGTGGTCCAAATACCCGCCGCAGTTGTCAGCCCCTGAACACCATGTTTGCGCACAAAGATGATTCCTGCTCCCAGGAAACCAACCCCCGAGACCACCTGGGATGCAATTCTGGTCGCATCAGCCCGGTAAAAAGGATTATTGAGCAGGTCATCAAATCCGTACTTGGAAACCACCATAAACAACGTGGAACCCAGACAGACGATCAGATGCGTTTTAACTCCGGCTTCCTTCAGCCGGATCTCACGTTCTATTCCAATTAATGCGCCAATCAACCCGCTGAGGAAAATCCTCAGCATTAATGAGAATGTCATGTGGTCAGAAAGAAATTGAGTGATTGCTGCCATATTCTGTTCCTTATATCTATCTTAATAATACTATGTTCAAAGCAAAAAGAAAACAGGGAAAATTGATTGTATCTCAATAAGGAATCGTGATTTGCAGGAATTTTCTTAATAAGACTTAAAGAAAAAGCAACCCCGGAAATCCGGGGCTGCTGTCCAATGTATCTTGTTGTCAGTTTCAGGGCAGATAAGGTTCGGAATTGACCAGCGTTGCCTGAACGATGTAGCGTTTCTGATATTTATCCGTGATGAAATTGTAGTCATCGCAAGTTACCAGCGTCAGGGAGCGGTCGCCATTCGGCTGGAACATCTGATAGACGTCGGTCGGTTGCGTCCAATAGGAGTTGGTGACCGAATAGGTGTACTTCATGCCATCGTTGCCAAAGACGATGATCTCATCCTCTAGCCTCAGGTTCACCAGGTTAACGAACACACCCTGTGAATAGTAGTGGCCTGTCAGCACCGAGTTGCCGGCATACGGCAGATAAGCGCCGCCTTCCAGCTCACCAATGTACCCGCCCAGCATTTTCAGGTTCCAACCGCTTTCAAGGGTGCCATCCCTGTAATTGAGATGAACGATCGGCACACCGCCATCCATTCCCAGACCAATTGCCGGGATCTGCAGTGAGTTCCCGGTAAAGATAAAGGAACCGTCTCCCTGTGCCAACGGCGCCGGAGACCGTAGCGAATAGCCGGTTTCCGGGATGGCTTCCATCGGGCATTCAACATACTGAACGTCGATGAACAGGTTCATGTTGTCCTTGTTGGTGGTGCGCTGGTACGCCATAATGTATTCAAACTGATTCGGTCCATCTTTCATCGGCGGACGCTTAGAAATATAGATTCGTCCACCCTTTACAATCGCGCGCGTCATCGGCGGCAGCTCAATCCGGTCAGGTTTGCACACCGCACCGGACGCGCTGTATCCATCCGCCAGCACCTGCCAGTCGCAATACAGCTCGCTGATATTGCCGGCCATCGGGACGGTGGAAATCGACGGGTTGAAGTTGAATACCAGCCGCTGGTTAGAGTAATTGGAGAGAAAGCCGTAGTGTTCGTCAATAGCTTCAAATTCGAGCGACTGTGGATTGTGATTTTCCTTGCAGCCAGCCCATTTCGTCTTATAGAATCCATCCTTACCAGAGCTCAGACAGGTGGCATCGCCGCCCTTCTGCGGGATGGTAACAAATAGTTCCAGCCCGTATTTGGCCGGATCATTCGGAAACCCATCAGCAGGGTTTGTATTTTTATAAAAGCCGCGGATACGGTAGGTTCCGGCTGTCCTGGCGGCAAAATCAAGGCTCCTGAGTCTCGTATTTGCAACATTCCCAAAAAATTTCATGCGGATTTTGGAAACAACATCCCCCCAGATACCGACATAACCATATAAACGGTTATCAGTTTCCGGGTCTTTCACATGCACAAGGGTAACGTAAGCGTCGGAGCCAACGACATGCGTACAGGTGGCATCAGCACATTTCTGAACGTGGAAATAGACATCACGCCAACTGGCCGTACTGAAGGTTGCGCTTCCTTGGAATGAGCTATTAAAGTAGGTCGGTATAGGTGTATCTGCAGGAAGAGGAAGCTTGAAAATCTGTCTTGATGTCAGACATGGATCAATAGGTGTAGTTGTAATGTATTTTGCAGGATCATTACACATTATTGCGGATTGCATTGGTATACTGCGCTGGAAATGGAAAGTGGAGTTCTGAATGCCAAGAGTTGGGTCGACGTTTTTATAATAAATATCGAACACAAACGGTACCGACAACGGCATTAGTTCCGGGGCAACCTGACGCTCTATTTTAATAGACCCCTCTACCAGCTTTATTGGAGTTTTCGTATCTTTCCATGCTTTTTTTCTATTGTCATTCCATACAAAATCCGAAGGTGCAGGCTCAGTGCCCCTGGTGTAGACATAAACCAGCTCCAGGTGGTCATCGGGGTCAGAATCCGCATCATCTCCACCGTCGAATTTCAGGTGGAGAGTATAGTCAAAGGCATCGATTTTTGGGAAGGGAACAATCGCCCAACGTTCCGCATCTATCGTTTCGTTTAAGGGGAAACTTACAATCGTAAACGGGTTGGTTGTGCTCTCATAGAAGCTGAAGGTTTGGATTTTCTCTGCAGTTTCACAGGTATTAAAGATAAAATTGAGAGGATTCTTGGGGGTAAATGGTGCCGGCGCCTGGTTCCAGGCACAGGCGCTCGACATAAAATTGATCGGCGCAATACCAGAGAAGATTTCGTTAGTTGTATTCAGGTTTTCTACAGAAATTTTATAATCGCCGGTAACTAATTTATCCCCATCAAATTTTGGGATAAAGCGAACGCTGATACGACCTATCGTCCCGCCAGCCGGGAAACTGTTACAACTGAAGGAATTGTCGTCCGGAGCAGTTGTCAGTTGTTGACATTGATAGGCTGTTCCGCCGGTAGCAGTGGCATAAAGAACCACTTCTGTCACATTATCAGTACCGGCAGTATGATAGTCAGCTCCGCCTGGATCGAGTATATTCACCTGGATCCGATCCCGCCAGATTTCGGTTTGTTCCGGTGGGATTGATACAGTAGCAGTGAACTGGATTCCATCATTCTTTAAATCTTTGCAGTCGCTTGTAGTTGAGAAGGTCACCGCTTCCGCCGTGGTAAAGAACAGGCCAAAGATCGCGAATACCACGATCAAGCTGACCACATGCAAGAAAAGGATTTTATTTGATTTCATGCAATACTCCTTGTGTTTATCCCAATGTAGGGAACCTGTTTTCTCTTATTAAAAATTGATTATATCGTATCATAATTCGATTCATCGTCCATTAAGATTCGACAGCATTGTTCAGCGGAATACATCTGATAATGTTAACGATCCCCGTTCAAAATTAGTTCCGCAGACGTTGAACGTAGCAAAGCAAAGTCAACCATCCCAAATGAATCGAAGCGAATCGCCTCCTGTGGGTTCAATTGATAGAGGGTTCCATTCTCGCTGACGCGGATTGGGTATGCAGTTCTGGCATCAACGATTCCCGGCTCTCCCTCATCAGTGATATAGATGACCGGCTGATCTTTAAATCCCTCACCATGCAGGAAGTAAATGACTTCTTCAGTAATCAGGTTCGTTTCATCCGCAGTTGCTGTCACCTTGCCAAGCACTGCCACCCCACCCGTTTCGCTGCCCTGATAGCTGAACAGATACAACGGGCGGTCGGGCTGATCGTTCAGGCTGGCTGCCAGGTCGTCTCTGCCCCCTGCCTGCAACTCCCCGCTGACAAAGTCCCTGCCAGAATGGATGGTATTGAATTCGCCATACAGACGACGCGGAGGTCCCCAACTTGCCTCCCACATATACCACCCCGGATTCATGGAGATCACAGTGGCGTTGTCCGGCAGAAAGTCAAACAACCCACTCTCAAGCGCCTGTTCGCCGGTTTGTCTCGGATAATAAAAAACCCGATCCATCCAATGTGTGACCAGACGATTATGCTGAGTGGTCACCAGAAAAACAACTGCGATCAAAGCCAGCAGAAAGCCTTGCAGAAAAGCATTTCGCCTTCGGAGAAGGCGGCTGACAAGCAATGCCAGCACGATTGCCACACCGAACAGGCTGATATATACCGGCAGGTATCCCAGCCCGGGCACCAGTTGCCCCTGGTAGCGCGTGCTGAGAGCGATCGTGACGGCCGGCAACAGGAACAGGCACAGACCCAGCGCAAGCGCCGGTCGCAACGCCCTATTCCCGTTCCCATTCCCGCTCTCCGTATACCAGCGCTGAAAAATCAAGACGGCGCTGAAAACCAACAACCATACCAGCAGGTAATCGGCTGTATCGTTGCCGCGCAGGATCTCGTCTGAGGACTGGCGAAAGAAGCCATCTGCCAGCGTGATCTGCTCCATCGCCGTCAGTTGATCGGTGAAGGTATAGTAACTGAGCGGCAGCGCTGCCAGCAGCTGAATCCCATAGGTGCGCAAAATCGCGGACAGTTTCCACTTGAACCGCACCCCCTCATACACTTCTGCCGTGGGCAGATTCAGCCGCAGGATCAAAACTACTCCCAACAATACCAGACAGATCAGCAGAAAAGGCAGTATCGCCTTGATCGTTTGTTTCAGTGAGATTCCCTCCGCCCAGCACAGCAACGGAATCAACAATCCAAAAGGAAAGACGACTTCATAAATCATGCAGCCTACCATGTAAGCGGCAAGGCTGAAAATCAGATTTCGCTTTTGTCCGCCGCGCAGATAACGCGTGAAAAAGTAAGCCATCAACAGAATCGTGATTAACAGCACCTGCATCAGACCGTAAAATCCACTGACCGGATCCTGGTAGGCACGCAGCTGAATTAACAGCGGGATCAACAGCATCGTGAATTGTCCCAGCGAAAGGCTGCCGGTCATGTAGGTGAGTACGACGCGTACCACCAGCTGGCAAGCCAGCACCAGTGCAATGATCAGCGCCTTATAAGCTGCCACACTTGGGATATAAAACAGGAAATAATAGTAAGCTGAAAGTACGTTAATCCTGCCCAGCGCCAGATATTTTCCCATAAAACTCAGCAGGTTTTGAATTAACGGGATGCCGTCCTGCCGTTCAAACAAATACTGCGTCGAATTTAGCGCGTCATCCCAGTAATACCCGCTCGGCACCAACATCCGCAACGACAACGCCGTGATTGCCAACAGCAACAGTTCAATGCCCCAGTTCCCGAAGAATTCTATGAAGGGCGCTGACCAACTGTGATTTTCATCCCTGACCTTCATCGATTTCCGCTCGAAGATCAGTGCGTAAATTCGCAACCCAAAGCCGTAAACGATAAAAGTCAGGAACAACCAGGAAACTCGTCTCAGAGGCACGAATGCCTGAAAAATCTGCACACTGGAAGCGGTCATCGCCATCGCAGTTTTCCACCCAAAACCGATCGCCAGCGCCAGCCAGGCGATTCGTTTCTCCCGCGTCATCCCGAGGCGAAGATCTGTCAGAAAAGCAACCGCCAGCAGGGAAAGCAACAACGGAATCATTTTGCGGGACGCGAATACGCCTGCGATAAAAAGAACTCCCAGCACAGCCATCAAGCTATAAAAAAGCACATTCAGAGGGGAACGTTTCATATCAGCGGAATTCTGTCAGCCCAATCGAATCAAAATACAGAGCATGCGGATCATCCAGCTTATAGAGCGACCCTTTCTCCGTCCGCTCAATCAGCCAGGCATCTTTGACAGCCAGCGTTTGACCACTGCCATCCCACCTCGTCCAGGTCAGTGCGGCATCCGGCGAAACTGTTCCAGAAACAAATACATAACCATTTTTGACGACTGCGTTCAGCAACGTCCCACTTGTGCTCACGCCTTCGGCAAAGACCGGGTTCGCAGCCTTTGCCAGCCCATGCTGTTGATCAGCATCATAAGCAATAAGCACAAAAGACTGAGAAATTTCATCAAAGTGGATCTGACCATCAACGTTAACCAGACTCGCCAGTTCTGTATTTGTGAGCGTGTTTACTTTTCTGTCACTGTAGAGCGAGAAAAATACACCTTTGTCCGCTTTCCCGCTCCAGCCGCCTTCCCAGAGCTCATTTTCGTTGTTCGAAATCACCAGTGACTGTTCATCGCCCGATTGAGCAAGAATACCAGCTTTAAGAGCAGCTTCTCCAGTTTTCCGCGGATAAAGCAGGCTCTCATTTATCAGCGAAAGGACCCGTCGGTTCGTTTGCTGATTGAATAGAAAAATCACCGTAAAAACTGCCAGCAGCAGCGCCATTCCAGCGCGCTTATTGGTTTTCGCTGTCAGCCAACAGAAAGTAGCCCCAAGAAGATAAGCCACGCCAAAATAGCTGAACCAAATTGGGAGATAGCCAATGCCAAATGTAATCTGGAACTGGTATTTTTCGCTCAGCGCAATCACCAGTCCTGAGGCGGCCAGCAGAACCGCTCCGAACAGCCAGTGATATTTCCGTGGCTGATCCGCTGCCCGCATTCGTTTGAACCAGGAGATCAGTAGCAATAACGCCGCAGTCACCGCTAACAGATCCTCCCAGCGAATCCCCTGCAGAAATTTCAACGGAGGGAGCGCAAAAATATCTCTCGCCTGGATCAGGCGATGATGAATGGTGGCGTCATTATCCGCCAGCCGATAGGTGAACGGGAAGGCTGCACTGATCTGATTGAACCAGGTCATAAGTATTTTCTCCGGGTTCATAGCAAACACCGTACCCTGATAAATCATGCAGGGTTGCACATTTTGCGCATATTGCCTTCGCAGCAGGAACGTCAACCCCATCAGCAGCCCCTCTGCCAGCAGATAAGGCGCAGCACTGCGAATAGTTGCAGCCAGGGATTTTCTGCGCTCAAAGATGACCAGCAAAACCAGCAGGATCATGGGATAGAACATCTCATACGACATCAAGCCAATCAGATAGAAAACCAAGCTGCCTGCCAGATATCGTTTTTTGCCACCATCCAGATATTTCAACAACCAGATCAGCGAAATCATCAATTCCGCGAACATCATCTGCATCAATCCGTAATATCCGGTCATCGGGTCATGATAAATGCGGAACTGGATGCACAACGGCAGCATCAGCAGCATCACCGCACCGGGCAGATCGCGTCCCCAAAATCTGCGAATAAACTGATAAAACAAGACACAATCAAACGCGCTCAGCAGAATTAAAAACGCCTTATAGGCAACCTCAGTTTGCAGGAAGTAAAAAGTAAGGAACTGGAAGGTCGCAAAGGGGTTGATTCTGCCTCGCCCTGCATACAACAACATCTCGTCCACCGTGCGTTTCCACACCGAAACGTCATCAAATTTCATCGCTGGAATCTGGCTCGAAAAGGAAGCATCGTCCCAATAGAATCCGCTTTTCAAAACCGGCAATGCAAAAATCAGCAGCACGAAACCCAGCAAGATCAACCGGTGTTCATGGATTTTGTCCCAAAATGGTTTATTCTCTAGCCGGATAATTGAGCGCGATCGCAGAAAAGCTCCAGTGAAAAGGATGATCCAGGCGATAAAATTCCAGCGCAGCAAACCCTGTGCAACTAACGTATCTGGAGAGGAACCAACAATTATGATCGACAGCGCATGGATCAGACAGCCGACCAGTACCAGCAACCATGCAACTCGCTTCCAGCTGGAATCTCCCGATCGGGCGAAGTCAAACGCGGCACAGGCGACAGCAATCAACAGAATTAAGACACCCTGTCGGATCGGTCCAATCGGCGGGTTCATCGGGTTGACCAGATCCCCCTTAAGAAAAATCCATCCAATGGCAAGAATACTTAGGATTGCCACCATCATGAGTGCAGATTTCAGCTTAACGGTTTTCCGAAACATGCCCTCATTATAAATTAAAAGCTAATTCCGATATTTACGGATACGAGAGAAAAGAATATCCGCCCCTGCATGAGGCGGATATTTTTGAAATGCAAATTCTATATGGCAGGAAAGGGAATCCGCTTACTCCTGCACTACCGGAACGTCACTGTTGAAGATATCGCGATTCAGTTCTCCTTCGGTGGCTGCAACCCAGACCCCAACCGTAACATCGGTTACCACATTCAAAAGCGTTCTGAATGCACCTGCAAACCAGTCAATCCCAGCCAGCAAGGCAATCCCTTCCAAAGGCAGCCCAATGGTGGGCAGTACAATTGCCAGTGCAACCAGACCGCCGCCAGGGACAACAATCGTTCCCAACACTGCCAGCGTCGACATGATGACGACTTTGAACTGGGTCACCATCGGCATTTCATACCCAAAGAACTGGGCAATGGTAATCGAAGCCATTGCCAGATACAACGCTGTACCATTACTGTTCATCGACATGCCCAGTGGCATGACCAGGCGGTTGACACGTTTACTGATACCAATCTTGGTTTCGCAGTCTTCCATTTCAACCGGTAGCGTCACCGCAGAGGAGGTTGTAGTCAATGCAACCATCATGGTACGCATCAATTTACTGATCAGCCTGAAAGGATTCAAGCGGGTGACCGCCGCAGTGATAAAGATAAAGAACAGGGACAACAGCACGCAAGCTGCAATCAGGATGAACAGGAAGGATAACAACGGTTTAATCACCTCATAACCATAAGTGGCTACCGTCCAGCCAAGCAGCGAGAAGATTCCGATCGGCGCAACTTTGATGACCATTTTGACCAGATTGAGAAGAATCTGATTGATGTTTTTCACAAAATTGAGGATTGATTCATCCCCAGTTTGTTCAACAAAGGTCGCCAACGCAACGCCAAACAGAATCGAGAAAATGATGACCTGAATCGTATTACCCGAAGCCAGGGAACCAACAATGTTGCTCGGGAAGAAGTCAGTGATCATTTTGGAAACGGATGGTGTTTCAACAGTTTTTACAACCTGGTCTAATGCTTCAGAGGAAGCAGCAATGTGTTTACCGGGTTCCAGCACATTGGCAATCACAATACCCACGTAAGAAGCAAACAGGGTCGTCACCATGAATCCAGCCAGGGTTTTTCCGCCCAGTCTGCCCAGCTCACTGATTTTCAAACTGCCGACCGCCTCGATCACAGCGCCCATCACGAGCACCACGATGCTCATCTGAATCAGTCTCAGGAAAACATCCCCAATAAATTTTGTGTCGATCATAAATTGTGGGAATAAGTATCCAGCTATCATGCCTAAAACCATGGCAATGACAATGGACGTGGTCAAATCAATCTTAAACTTTTTCATACAATAACTCCTAAATATTTATTGGTTTATGGCTCCGCTTTTTTCCGCCAGATTCCATGCAGCTTGGTTGGCATCATGCAGAACCTTTTCTTCATCCAGTGTGAGCAGGTTGCGGTCTTGCACCACGATTCGCCCATTGACTAATACGGTATTAACAGCGTTGGATGTCGCTGCATAAACAAGATTGGAAACAGGGTTGAAACAGGGAGTCATACTCGGATGATCAATATCCACAAGCACGACATCCGCACGTTTCCCCGCTTCCAGGCTACCAATTTCATCCTCCAGCCCAAGCGCACGAGCAGCATCGATGGTTGCCATGGTAAGCACTTTTTCAGCTGTCATGATTTCCGGATCCAGATTTTTCACCTTGTGCATCAGCGCGGTTAGTTTCATGGCTTCGAACATGTCGTGATTGTTGTTACTGCATGCGCCATCCGACCCAATGGTGACTACAATGCCTTTCTCCAACATACGGGGAACGGGGGCAACGCCATCGGCAAGATATTGATTGCTGACAGGATTGTGAGCTACTTTTGCACCGGTTTCAGCGATCAGATCCATATCGACATCATCCACCCAGCAACAATGAGCGAGTAACAAATCGGAGTCGAGGATCCCAAGCTTGTACAGGTATTTAACCGGAGTCATACCGAACTTCGCAGTCATCGTTCTGACGCGGGGAAGCGCTTCCATCATATGCATATTCATTCCCACGCCATACTGCCGGGAAACCTCTCTCATTGCCAGCATCATTTCTGTGGATGCAAGTGCTTCGTTCAGCGGTTCCAGCCTGACTTTGAGCAAACCGTCGGCCTGATTATGATAGGTTTTGATAATGCGTTCAGATTCACGAATCGCCTGATCAACGGCTTCACGCAGTTTTTCCGGGACAGGAGCTACATCTACAGTAGACCGTCCCATAATGCCACGAATACCGCTTAGAACAGTTGCTTCTGCGATCTTATCCTGACAGGAGAGATCCCAATTGATGTAGTGACTGTCAACGTAGCAAGTAACACCACCTTTTAACATTTCCGTAGCAGCCAGAAGGGTTGCATGATAAACATCATTTCCGGTCAAGTTCAGGGACATCCGATAAATACATTCGCTGAGCCAGTCTGCCAAAGCCAGATCGTCACCAAGCCCGCGATACAGGACCTGAAACAGATGGACATGCCCATTCACCAGTCCGGGAATGACAACTTTATTGGTTGCATCAATAATTTCCGCCTGAGGATACTTTTGTTTCAGCGCATTCGTTTCACCAACTTCAGTGATCCGCGAACCGTCGATTGCCAGTGCGCCATTACGATAAATATTGCGCTGCTTATCCATCGTAACGATCCACCCATTTGTGATTAGATACATAGGACTCCTTTCTTTAATTACAAGAACAACTGTGAAATCTTTAACATTAAGTTTAAATGCTGCCATTCCTTTTCGTATTGTACTGAACGCACAAGAAAAAGCATGAATTTTTGTCTTATACGAACAACCTTAAAATTGCTGTGCTTCCTATTTCCCCGAAAGTAAATATAGTTTCAGCGCGATAGAGACATTGTTTTTATTTTCAACAGTATCAAGATCAAGAAGTTCATTGATTTTTTTGTATCTGTTTTTCATCGTATTGTAATGAACAAACAATTTTTCTGAGGCAACCTTCAGATTCCAATTCGAAGCGATCAGCGTTTTTACGGTCAACAGATACTCAGAACCAAAGCGTTGATCATGACTGATTAACGGGTCAAGGTAACGTTTCTGAAATTGAAGCGCCGTTTCCGATTCTGCAAGCGGCGCCAACAGGCGATATATTCCTAAATCATCGTAGCAACATACTGCACAGTCAATTTCACGCCCGACTTTGATCGCCTGGCTTGCCTCTTCATAACTTTGACTGAGCTCCAGCAGAGATTCTTTATATTTCCCAATTCCGATAATAAACTGTTCGCCGAAATCCTGAATGATTTCGTTATGAATCACAGTACAGAGTTCAAGCAGTTCTTTGAGAAATCGTCTCAAATCTTTATAAGGAGAAGGGATCAAAAATATGATTTGACTGCCTATCTTGGTGTAAATCAACTTTTTAAAGCAATAATTGAGACGTGTTTTAATTCTCGAAGTGATTTCCTCAGTCTGAGTGACGATTTCCATTAATTTCGGTCGCATATTCCATTCAAAAACCACAGCTACCATTCCAGCCTGTAGCTCTTTCCGATAGAAACTCGCGTATGTCTGAATCTCATCCAGGGTGGAAAACTTATGGGTAAGCAGCTCCTGAATAAAAATATCATGATATTTGCTCTCAATTTGCTGGTTCGAGACTGCTTTTTGAATATGCAGTTTGATTACCGTCGCTGCATGCTCGATGGCAATATCCTGGAATTCTTTTGAATTTTCAAATCGTGAGGACTGATCGCTTTCACCAAAGATCAGGTAGCCATAAATCCGTTTATCCAGGTCAATCTTCTCGTGTTTTTGATTTTTCAACAGCTCAGGTAAATTCGGCAGTTCCGTGGCCTCCGATGAAAATTCCCCTTTGCTGTAATAGATTCTGTGAAAATAAGTATCATAGTATGTGACATCGCATCCCAGCAGTTCGCTCAAGTTAACGATGATCTGCTGAATAGAACCGCCTTTGAGCACAAGTTTTGTAAAGGATTTTTGCACTTTCTCTGAGAAAGAAAGTTGCTCAACCTGTTTATTGATGATATCTATATAAATTGGATTGATTATGTCGATAAACTTGAAGTCCGGAGGGATATATATGATTGGAAATTTAAATTCATTGGCCATATCAATCACTTCAGGGGGAATTTTTATGATATAGCGCTCAAGTTTCACCCCTAAACCAACCACACCCTGTTTGACCGCATGATCCAGAATGTTCAGGAACATTGAACTGTCATCTTTCAGAATAAATGCCGCAGAAAGCAGGAATTCACCCCCTCTAAAAAAATTGTAGATGTCTGGAGAATCAATAATGTTGACTGAGGTGATCTCCTTATCCTGATAGTTATTGCCCGCCAGGAGCTTGAAATCCTTAAATTCTGGAACAAGAAACAATTCCGATACCTTCACAGCAATCCTCTATAAAATACAACGATTTAACTATTAGGTTCAACCGATTAAAAAAATTGCCCGTTTCATTAAATTATTTATTCTTTAAAATCTCCTTATACAACTGAATCATATTGAATGAACGTTAATTTGTCAATTGTCTATACCCCTTGTTTCCAGCCAATTGTTGAGTAAAAATACTCCACTCGGTAAACAAATGGATTTCGTATAAAATTGAAGGAATGACCGAGTCACAACAAAACACGAAAATTGCCGGAGACATTGTTCTATATGGATTAGGTGGAGTGCTTTCTCAGGCTGCCGGGCTGATCACGCTGCCTTTGATTGTGCGCACCCTGACCGCTGTCGAATATGGCACAATTGAGACGATCTCCGCTGCAACCGGTTATTTTTCGCTGTTGATTGGGCTGAATATCCTTTACGGCGTTTACCGCTACTATTATGAGTACGAAAAGGATCTCAACGAACAGCAGAAAATAGTCAGCACTGCAATTTTCTTCACATTCTTCTGCGGCATCATACTGGCGTTATTTGCTTTCCCGCTCAGCAGCAGATTATCACAAAACCTTTTCCAAAGTGACAAAAATCGGCAGTTTATACTAATGTCATTCTTCGCGATGATTCCAATGGCAATCTATAATTACACGTTAGGGTTATTGAGGCTCAAACGTCAGGCACTGGCATACATTCTCTCCTCATTAGCAGTTTCACTTATGTATCTGTTTAGCATAGTAATTTTCATCGATCAACTGAGATTGGGAATTCGAGGGTTCTACTATGCACAAATCCTGTCATACGGTCTCGGAATCGTAATCACCATGTTTTTGTCACGGGAATTACTGACTTTTTCAATCTCGCTTAACTGGTTGAAAAGATTAGCGAAATACAGCATTCCGTTAGTACCTAGCACCTTTTTTATTTGGTCAATAGGAGCAAATACGCGCCTTTTCTTGAACACCTATACCGACGCAGCCCGTGTGGCTTATTATGTATTTGCGAGTAAATTATCATTTCTGGTGACGCTATTCACACAGGCTTTCAACTCTGCCTGGGAACCAACTAAGTATTCCCTCCTCAATAATGAAGAGCAACTCAAAAAGAAATTACCATCCATTCTTTCGATTTATACTTTCACAACATTTGCTGTAAGCATTTTTTTATTGGTAATTGCTCGGGAAGCATACCTGTTGCTTGCTCCGCCAGAATACCTGATAGGCATTGGGCTATTGGGTATTATCGGGGTTCGATGGCTGTTCACGATTGGGGTTTGCATTATTGATCCCGGTACAGCCAAGACGGGAAAAACCTATCTGGTCTCTCTCGCTCTGGGGATTGCAGTTGTAATAAACATGATTGCCAACAGGTTGCTTTTACCCACGTTTGGAATTGAAGGAGCTGCTGTAGCTGAACTGATCGGATTTGCAGTCGCCATGATCATCCGTTGGCTGATTTCAAACCACCTTTTCCCGATTCATTGGGACGTTAAATATTTCGTCATGTCTTTGGGGGTATATGCACTTATCGCAGTAACGATAACAAGAGTAACACTGAGCAACCTTCCCATAATATGGAGCGTGGCCTTAAGGTTCATTTTGTTGATCGGATTTATCTTTATTGAGTTTTATCTACTAGATCGAAATTCAAGGAGGGAATTGGTCAGCACGATACAATCCTTTGCAACCAGGCTCCAACGCTTTACCTCGAGAGAGAAGAAATGAAAGATTCTCAGACGAAAGTCTCGGAATACACTCACGAACAGTAGATTTTTAACAAGCATCAGACTGTGATTGTAATAAAAACAAGCGGACAAATAACTGGCTAAAATAATATCATTGCAGACTGGTTATACGTGATCTGGTTAAGATTTAAATCGGGTCAACAGTTGAAAGTTCGATGAATTTATTACATGGTCCCGACTGTTTCGCGCTTATTGAATCCATCAGTGAAGCCATTTTTTTCAAGTCTACAGCCGGGTGCTACCATCGATCTATTGCAATATAGCAAACGATGTTTCCCTCATCCCTAACAAAGTCAGCTGGAACGATGCTGATATAGTAAAAGTACTAATCAGGAATCCTAAGGTAATGAATTAGTTATGGTTTTGTAAATTGTTTTATCCTGATGGTTTTTGTAGAATTCTGGATCGATATCTTCCAGTGAATAGCCAATACACCGATCAAATTTTCCAAAATGTTTGGCAGCAAACAACGCCAACCGCTTTGCCCGCTCATACTTTTTGTCGGAATAGGTAATAAAAACATTCATCAGGATCTTTGTTATTTATAGAGCCCGGCTTGAAAATTATTTCACTTTATCAGCGATGGAATTACCATACGCTAACAGCTCTTTCACCATCTCCAGCGATCTGCCCTCACTGTAGACACGCAATACCGGTTCTGTTCCGGAAGGACGAATCAACAACCAGGAATCATCAGCAAGGATGTATTTTACGCCATCCTTGGTGCTTACTTCAACTACTTTTTCGCCATTCAGTTCTGCTGGGGCATTGTCTGTTAAGAACTTGATCATTTCTGCCTTCGCCACGGGCCGTTTTAGCCGAATATCGGTGCGATCGTAATAAAAAGCTCCAATCTCATTGGTGAGATCCTCAATCAGTTGACCTAAGGTTCCGCCACTGGCAGCAACCATCTCAGTGATCAACAAGCCCATGATAATGCCATCGCCCTCGGGAATATGCCCTTTGAAAGAGATGCCACCGGATTCCTCACCGCCAATCAGCACATCGCGCTCCAGCATGTGATCCGAAATATAGTTGAACCCTACCGGAGTCTCAAACACCTCCAATCCATAATTTCGTCCAAGACAATCGACCATTCTTGTGGTGGACACAGTTCGGATCAGTGCACCGCTTAGTCCACGGTTCTGGTGCAGGTAGCGAATAGCAAGCGCCAGGATTTTATGCGGGTCAATGAAAGTGCCGCGCTCATCCATTGCACCAATGCGATCAGCATCGCCATCGGTTGCCAGCCCAAGATTGCCCATGCCGGCAGCAATTGCGCTCGCCAGCGCACCCAGATTACGGTTGATCGGTTCGGGATGAATACCTCCAAAACCAGGGTTCATCTCGCCTCGGATCTCAGCCACGTCAATGCCGGTTCCCTGAAGCAGATTCCGCATAATTCCATGACCGGAACCATACATCGAATCCACAATTACCCGCAGATCGTGCGATTCTGCGATCACGTCAAAATTAATCAGGGTACGGATGTGATTGCTGTAATCGATGACCGGGTTAAACATTACGATACGATTCATCGATTTCGCCTGGTCAAAGTCCATGATGTTCGGTCCGCGCATATTAATTTCATTGTCGTTCATGTACATTTCAACCAGTTTGCATTGCTCTGGCAGAGCGCCACCACCATAAGGCGCTTTGATCTTCACACCGTTATAGCGAGGCGCATTGTGAGAAGCGGTGATCATTACCCCGCCAATCGCCCCAAAATTCTTGACTGCAAACGAAATTGCCGGTGTAGGGGCTGCGGATTGGCTCAAATACACTTCCAAACCATTGGCTGCCAGAATCCGCGACACTTCTTTTGCATAGCGATCGGAGAGAAAACGCGTATCATACCCAACCACAACTCGATTGGGGTTTTCGACACTCTCCAGTTTTGATAAGCTGAGCCAACCTGGAGAGATCACGGCATCCGCGATTGCCTGAGACACCATCCGCAAGTTTGCATAGGTAAATGTATCTGAAATAACCGCCCGCCAACCGTCTGTCCCGAATTGTATTGACATAAAATGTCCTCTTTTTTTCTTTTGGATGAGTTTTTATAAGAATATATCATGCTTTGTTCATCAACCTGATGGTTGATTTTCGACAGCGGGAATTTTATACTAAAATTGAGCCATCGGAATATGACGATTACAGATACTTTAGTATGCAGACAGGATAAGATTTCATGAAAAAACGTATCATCATCTTTGGCGGCGGCGGTCACAGTAAGGTCGTTATTGAATTGCTTCGAGTTTTGGGAACCTGGGATATTGCCGGAATCATCGATGATCATTTACCGGAAGGGACGCAGGTGTTGGATGTTCCGGTACTTGGTACCAGCGAACTCCTGAACACCCTCCGTAAAGAAGGCATCAATCACGCAGTCAACACATTAGGCGGGATCAATAATTATCAAATTCGCCTGCATGCCTTCGAGAAACTTGAGTCTTTACACTTTCAGTTCCCCAACCTGATTCATCCATCCGCAGTACTGGAACCCAGCGTAAAGTTAGATAGCGGCATCCAGATTCTTGCCAAAACTTATATCAGCAGTGATGTCGAGATCGATTTTGGAACGCTGATCAATGCAGGTGTGATCGTTTCACACGATTGTGTTATCGGACGCTGTGTCAACCTTTCCCCAGGCGCAATGCTCGGTGGTGAAGTTCATATCGGTAATTACGCTCAGGTCGGAATGGGCACCACGATCAATATGCAGGTAAAGATCGGAAAAGAAGCCCGTGTCGGCAATGGAGCTACTGTCAAGGGAGATGTACCGCCACGTGGCAGAGTGTTTGCAGGAACAATCTGGCCTTACCGCGAGAACCTTTCACCGGATTCAAAAACCTTTCGAAAGATCGCCTGAAAGATCATTAAATGTTTAAAAAATCCCCAGCCTCCAAAGAAGCCCCTGCTACTCCGGCAGTTGAACGTGTCACATCGATCCTCGGACCGGGAATCAACTGGCGCGGCAACCTGCGCGGCAGTGGTGGGATCCGAATTGAGGGGACGTTTGAGGGCGAGATTCAGATCCAGGGGCTGATTGTCGTCGGCGAGACTGGCCGCGTAACCTGTAATAATATGCGGGCCAACACCGTTGTTGTCGCAGGGACGGTACGCGGCAATATCACTGCTGAAAAGCTGGAAATCCGCAGTACCGGTCGGATTTGGGGAGATGTAGTTGTGGTTGGCTTTGCCACGGAAGAGGGTGCATTCCTGCGCGGGCAGGTACGAATGGAAGATGCTGTCAACCTCAATCTCAACCCACAACCACCATTTAATCCCAATCCCCCTTATTCAAGTTTTTAGGAGCGATCAATGGACTTCTATAAGAAACTGAATGTGCCTATGTCACAACCAAATATCAGCGATCTTGAAATTGAACTGGTCAATGCCGTTCTGAAATCAGATTCGCTTAGCATGGGCCCCTATCTCCGGGAATTTGAAGAGCGGATTGCAGAAGTAGCTAATTGTAAACACGCGATTGCGGTCAATTCCGGCACGGCTGGCTTGCATTGCTGCGTACGGGCAGCCGGATGGGGTGTAGGGCACTATGTGATCACTTCACCGTTTTCGTTTGTCGCTTCAGTCAACGCACTTCTTTATGAGGGAGTCACCCCGATCCTGGTGGATGTAGATCCCCTGACAGGCAATATCGACCCGGCATTGGTCTCCCAGGCAGCTGAAGATCTGGCATGTCAGGGCGAAGCCTCTCGAAAATGGTTGCCTGAGAAAAATTCTGATCCTATGGGAACACTTAAGGGAATCCTGGCTGTGGATGTCTTCGGACAACCGGCTGATTATGATGCCTTGAACGAAACAGCGCGGAAAGCGAATTTGAAAGTTATTGAAGACTCCTGTGAAGCGATTGGCGCTGCTTACAAAGGAAGGCCCGCTGGAAGTCTGGCAGATTTCGGTGTGTTTGCTTTTTATCCCAATAAACAGATGACGACCGGTGAAGGCGGCGTGGTAGTGACCAACGATGCTGATTCTGCGATGATGATTCGCGCCTTACGCAATCAGGGGCGCGCTCCCAGCGATACCTGGCTGGACCATACTTATCTGGGGTTCAATTACCGGATGGACGAAATGAGCGCTGCCCTTGGCGTCGCTCAACTGCGACGGTTGCCATCCCTGTTGGAAGCGCGTTCACAGGTTGCAGACTGGTACGAAGAGGAATTAAAAGATATTCCAGGCATCGAACTGCCTAAAAAAGCAGCGACAACTACGTACACCAGTTGGTTTGTTTATGTAATTCGGCTGGATCGTTCGATCAACCGCAACGAAGTTATTCGTAAGCTGGATGCACTGGGTATCCCCTCACGTCCATACTTCTCCCCAATTCATTTACAGCCATACATGGTAGAAAAATTCGGCTACCGGGCAGGCGACTTTCCAATTGCCGAAGACCTCGGAGCACGCGGGTTGGCGATCCCCTTCTCCTCGAAACTCAACAGGAATCAGGTTTATCAGGTTGCCTCTGCATTAAGACAGGTGTTATGAACTTCGTTCAACCATCCAAACCAATCCCCGAAAAGAATGAATATATCTTTTCACCCAGCCGGACTGCCGGATTGGTTTTGTTGTTTCTGTTGGCATTTGTTTTAATAGCGATTAATTCAGCCTTTTTCTATCTGTTTTCCCGTCAGCAACCTGGCCCGTTATTCTTTTTAACGTTTATCCTTTCGGTGGGATTTTTAATCCCAGTCGAGATTGTACTGTATCGAATTTACGGGTTGATCGTCTCCAGATATCAAATCACCCGTAGCGCTATTCAACTCCAATGGGGACTGCGTAGCGAGACAATTCCGCTTTCCGAGGTAAACTGGATTCGCCGCCCGGAGGAAATGACCATAGAAGTACCCTGGCCGCCCTTACCCATGCCCGGCGCCTATATTGGCAGCGTTCAGACCGCTGACCACAATACGATCGACTTTATGGCGTCCAATGTAAAAAAGATGCTTTTCGTTGGCACGACTGATCAGATTTACGGAATCTCTCCTGCTGATCCTGAGCAGTTTATTCAGAGTTTCGAACGCATTTTGCAGATGGGAACGCTTTCGGATGTCGAACGATTGACAATTCGGCCGACGGATTGGATAACTGCGTCTTATGGAAACCGCACCGCAAGATATTCGCTCTTTTTATCGCTGATTCTGCTTATGTTGCTGTCATTATGGATTGGGTTTCGCATCACTGCAACCGAAACAGTTCAACTAGGGTTTACAGCAGCAGGAACACCTAATGAGCCAATCCCCGCGAGAAATATCCTGATTTTGCCGGTGCTGGCTGCCGTTTTTTGGCTGGCAAATCTGGTTCTCGGCATTCAATTCTATAAAAGTCAGTCATTGAGAAAGTGCGCTGAAATTCTGTGGGCAGCTAGCCCTGTTATCCTGTTGAGTTTTCTGATTGCCGGATTTTTAATCATTTAAGGAAATAAGTAACCTGTGAAAAAACCTTTTCTGCCCCATACTGTAAAACCTCTGATTCTTTTTTTACTTTTCGTGGGGATTTTTATCTACATCTTTTTCTCATTTGCGAAAGTCCCTTCAGATTCGGACTTTGCCAGTCTCACGCTGGAAGCGGACGAAATGCTCCGAGGCAACTTCTTCCTGAAAGGCTGGAATTTAACCGGGGCTGCTTTTACATATACCGAACTTCCTTTTTACATGGCAGGCGTTTTGGTTTTTGGGGTTGATCCAAAAGCTTTCATCCTCGCCAACAGTCTGATGGTGACGCTGATTATTTTCTTCGGCTATTTGTTACTGCCCGCAAAACGATCAGGATTGATCGACGGTATCTATTTTGCGCTGACTGCGCTGCCAAGTCATTTTCTGCTCCACAGCTTAAGAGCACATGCCGGTATATTCCTTTATTCCTTCATCGGTTATTTTCTTATTAAACGCTTGCAGGAAGATTATTCCGATGGGAAAAGGTCATCGAAAATGATCTATTTTGGATTTGTCCTCATTCTCACGCTTGGCACTGCCAGCGATGTTTTTATACTGCCAATTTTAGCTATGCCTGTAATCTTGATTTCGCTCCGGATAATTGTTGCCAATGATTCATTGAAGAAATGGTTTTCCTTGCGATTGATTTTTTATACTGTTATCGGCATTATGCTTGGAATAATCCTCGAAAAAGGATACCTTGCAATCGGAAGAGCGAATCTCAACGCGCGAACGAATCTGGTAACTTTCAACGCTTTTCCCATGGCCCAATCCAACTTTACGGTCTTCGTTGAAGGTTTATTGCATATATCCGGCGCTTACGCGCCTGCTGTTAAAATCTTTTCCCTGGCAGGGATCATCCTTTTACTGAAGTTCCTGCTTCTAATCCTTATGATTGTGATCCTTTTTATGGATGTAGTTGCTGGTTTCAAACGCCCCAGAACTGATCCATTGAGCTCAATGATAGCGACCGGGATGGTTGTGCTTACCTTTCTGTTATTAATTGCTCCCTTTCTTCATGGTTTAGAAAATATACGGTATTACTCCTACTTTCCTTTTGCCATGGTCGTCCTGATATGCCGATGGATTCATCGCAACTGTTTGCTTGACAGTAGAATAATCAACGAACAGGTTTCAATGAAAATTCCGGTAATGGCTGTGGTAGCATTTTTGTTCATCGCTTCTTTTCGACCCATTAGCATTGCCCGCACACCAACTCCTCAGGATCGGCTGGCAACATATCTGGAAGAAAACGGGTTGACCTATGGCTATGCCGATTTCTGGCATGCAAATCATACCGTCGTTTCTTCCAAAGCAGCTGTCAGATTGGCAGCCCTGACATTTGAAGAAATTGATGGTGAAGTCGGGCCTCATCCTTACTATTGGTTCAGTAAAGATGAGTGGTATGAAGATCCTCGTAGTAATTTTGTCGTGGTTGCTGAAGAGCCCTATCGCGATATGACCGTTGATAATGTCATTCGCTATCTCGGAATCCCGAACGATGTAAGAAAAATTGAAGGGTATACGATTCTGATTTATGATCCAGGCCTTTCAGACATGCTTACTGCGAAGAAACCCTGACGACCGATGGTGAAAATTTGAAAATCCTTTTCCAGCGTAAACCTCTGATTCTGATCCCGCTTCTGGCAGGGCTATATCTGTTCCTCAGTTATGGTTTGTCAATCTGCAAACTGGGGATTTATTGGGATGACTGGGTCTATCTCTGGACAAAATTCGAATTGGGATATGATGCCCTGGTTCGCCATTTCAGCTTCAGCCGCCCATTGGCAGGACAAATCCAGAATCTGGTGATGAGCCTGACCGGGACATCTACAGTCGCGATTCAGCTCTACGGGCTGATCATGCGCCTGATCTGTTCATCGTTGGTTGGCATTTTGGTATACAGGGTATTCTCCAAACAACCGTTTGCAGCGATTGCTGCCGCCTGTCTTTTTTCTATTTACCCCGGCTTCAGCATGCAGCCGATCGCGCTCAATTTCGGTTTTTCCTATTTGCTGCTCTCGTTGTTGATAATCTCATTCCTTTTCACGTTGAAAGCTGCTGAACAGGCAAACTGTTCTGTTCTTTACAGCGGAATTGCCCTCGTGCTCACAGCAATTAATCTTTTTGCTTCTGAATATTTCTTTTTACTTGAACTGATCCGTCCACTGCTGCTGTGGTGTTGGTTGGCAAACCATAAAATCGACGGAAAAAGTCGGCTGAAAAAGTGCCTGGAAGCTGCAACTCCTTATCTGGTGCTTTTTCTGACAGCGGTGCTTTATCGAATCTTCTTCAACCGCACTCAGACATTGCACTATGATTTTTCGCTGATTTCCGCGCTGAAAACTGATCCGGTCGGTGCACTCGGAACCTACTTTTCCGCGATTTTCCGCGATCTTTACTCTGTACTGTTCAGCGCCTGGGCGCTGCCATTTTCGCTGCCAGCTTCCGCCCAACTCGGACAACGAACATATTTTGTTTTTTGGGGTGTCATTGTAGCATCTTTACTTGCCGGCATGATTGCTCTTTGGTTAATTCGAGAAGAAAAGGGGGCTTTTCAGGAAAGACAACCCTTACAGCTGATGTTGATCGGCATCATGGCACTGGTACTGGCAGGGCAGCCTTTCTGGTTGACCGGTTCTTACCTGAATTTTGTTTTCCCCAACAGTCGCTATACACTGCCATTTCTGCTCGGAATGGCTTTCTTTTTGACTGGGCTTCTTTGGCTGTTGTCGAAATTCCGGTTTGGAAAAATGGCTGCTTCAATCACGATGGCATTGTTGGTCTCTTTCAGCGTCGGTTATCATTTCCGCGTCGCCAGCGAGTATCGCAGAGACTGGAACCTCACCGGCAGCTTCTTTGAACAGTTGAAATGGCGAATCCCGTCACTGAAGGAAGAAACAGTGATCATCACCAACGTACTGCCAATCCGATTCAGCACCGATAACTCATTGACAGCCCCGCTAAACTGGATCTACAGCGTGGATTCAGAGTCAGAATTGATCCCCTACATGCTTTACACCAATACCAAGCGCGCGGAGACGCTCAGTAAATTCAAACCTGGGCAAAAAATCGAACAGGAATACCTGTCAGCCCGATTCGAAGGCAACACGGAGAACGCCATCAGCCTGTATTTCCAAAATCCGGGCTGCGTACATGTGCTCGACCCGGAAGTGGATGTCTTCAATCAAACGTTGCCGCTTATTGACAGAGAAGCCGCTTTGCTCAATAATTACCAACGGATCAACAAGAGCGAGACAGGCACCGAAGTAGTCAAAAAGTTCTTCGGCAGCAACGACGTCAGGAGTTGGTGCTGGTACTACCAGAAGGCGGATCTGGCACGCCAATTCAAAGATTGGGAAAGCGTTGCACAGCTTGGCGATAAGGCTTTTGCGCTGGCAGATCATCCCAATGATGCCATAGAGCGCGTACCATTTATCGAAGGCTATGCGCACATGAACCGCTGGGAAGATGCCGCCACCCAATCGAAAGCAATGCTGAAGATCTCGCCGCTCTATAATGACGTGCTGTGTGCGCTTTGGCAGAGGATTGACCGCGAAACGCCTGATTCAGCGTCCAAGTCAGCCGCCGATCAGGAGATCGGTTCGCTGTTGAATTGTGAGTTTTTAACGACCAATGACACAAAGTGAGCAGGAAACCATGACAGATATGGCACGACAACCCCGGATATTGATCGTCTGTCTTACGAGACGGGGCGGATTGCTCCATTTCAATGACTGCCTGACCCAGGAATTGCGCAAAATTTGCCAGCTGAAAGTGATTTCTCTGGCAAATGCAGAACACTTCGAGCAATACCGCTTTGATCCGGACATTGATCTGACGCTGGATACCGGCAGAGGAGCCAAAGGGACGCTTTTAAACCTCCTCAACCGGAAAACCTGGCAATTTTTCTCTCAAACCATCGATTCGTTCAAACCGGATATTGTTCACATTACCTCTGCGCAGGAATGGAACCCTGTACTGGGAGTTTATTTCCGCACAATTAAGAAACTTCCCCTCATCTACACGTTACATGACGTCATCCCACATCAGGGCATGCCGATTTACTCGCGTATCACCGAGAGAATATTCAGGCATCAGCCTGACGGTTACGTGGTATTGACAGAAAAGGGGAAGGAGGTTCTGATTTCAGAGGGAATTCAGGCTGATACGATCCTGGTTGTCCCGCATGGAACCTACGATTTCTTCACAGATTCAATCAACCCATCTTTGAAATCGCAGCTTGAAATACTGTTTTTTGGAAGAATTGAGCCCTACAAGGGAATTGAAATCCTGCTGAAAACAGCGCAAAACACCCTCAACCGCCACCCTAACTGGACACTGCACATTGCCGGAGGCGGAAATCTTGAACCCTATCGTAAATACCTCGATCATCCTCAGATTCGCGTTTCGAACTTTTTTCTCTCCAATGAAGAAGTCGCAGCCGCAATGCAGACCGCCTCAATCGTGGTGCTGCCTTATCTCTCTGCCACCCAGTCCGGCGTAATCCCCATTGCATTTTCGTTCCGAAAACCGGTGATCGCCACCAACGTCGGCGGAATCCCGGATATGATCAGGAATCTTGAGACCGGGTTGCTCATCCCGCCAGGCAGTATCAGTGCACTTGATTACGCGCTTGAAAAACTGATCGGCGATCCTGCCCTGAGAAGGCAATTGGGCGAAAATGGTTGGAAATATCAGAAGGAAGAACTTGGCTGGGCATCCATAGCGCGCCGCCACGTGGCGTTTTATCGGAAATTTATCAGGGAGAACGCCTGATGACGGATTTTGTTCCCCTGCAAAATTTAACTGCTCTGCAAAAACAAAACGACATTGACTGGGTTCAGCGTTGGAATGATCTGGTGATCGCCAGAAACTGGAAATACGAACCGAAAACGGAGACCGATTTTGACTACTGGCAGAAAAATGCGCGCGATTACTCCAAGCGGGTAATGTCGCGCTGGACGCAACCCGATTCTACCCGTGATTTCCTTATCGCTGTCATGCAAAAACAACCCGGTGCAACCCTGCTGGATATCGGCGCAGGAACTGGCAACTGGGCGATCCAGCTTGCCCCGTATCTTTCGAAGGTGACTGCCATTGAACCCTCAGCTGGGATGCGAATGGTGTTTGAAGAGGTTATGCGTGGCCAAAAACCACCGATCGGAAATATCACTCTGGTGAACGGAAAATGGCCAGAAGTAGAGACGATGCCGCATGATTTCACCTTGTGTTCCCACGCAATGTATGGTTTTGCGGATTTGCGTTCCGCTCTCGAAAAAATAAATCGAGTCACCCGAGATACCTGTTTCCTGCTGATCCGTGCTCCCCAGCCAAATGACCCGCTTGCCAGGCTTGCGCGGAGATTTTGGGGACATCCTGACGACAGTCCCAATTTCCACGTGCTCTATAACGCCTGCCTACAGCTTGGCATTTACCCGAATGTCCTGTTTGAGGAAGCCTCGCGACCGCATCCCCGCCGCTATGAGTCACCCGATGCAGCGCTGAAAGACCTCCGAATGCGCTTCCATCTTGCAGAAACCGACGCGGGGATCAATGTGATTCGATCGATTTTGGCGGAGAATCTGAACCGGAATGAATCCGGCAGCTGGACGCTTGCGATGCACGTGAAGGTTGCGCTGGTTTACTGGAAACCATCTCACAACCCGATCATCTCCTGAACTGATATATAGCAAAATGGAGCCGGAATGTTACCGACTCCATTTTTTGAGCTGCTTGCCAAATATGAGACAGTTAGTTGACCATCTCGGGTTCAGCCAGGTAGGCATTCACCAGATTCTCACGAATCACGTCTTCAGAAAGCCCGAACCACTGATAAAACTTCACAATTTCCTGCTCTATATCAATATCTTCTGCGAGTTCAGGATGGATCGTTTTGAACGCCCACAACAGTCCAAGCCCCCAGCGCGGTGAAGCTGAATCCCAGCTGAGCGTATCTTTACCAAATGGATAGATCTGCTCATCCTTGACAGCACGCAGGTCTGACCAACCGGGTTCACTGACCAGTTTTTGTACGCTGGCTTTTGGATCAGCAAAATAATTGACTACCAGAATAACATCCGGATCCCAGGCAGCGATTTGTTCAAAATTGACATCCGACCAGGAATTGGGGTTGAGCCCAATATCGAGCCAAACCGGGTCCCCGCCAGCCATCGATACCAACTCAGTCTGCAGCCAACCTTCTGGAGAAACTTTCAGCACATAAGCGCCGTCAGATTCGGAATACTGAAGCAGCAAAACTTTCGGTTTTTCGCTCAAATCCTTTGTCTTCTCAGTGACCGTATTGACAATCTCATCATAGTAAGCGATGATTTCTGCTGCGCGTTCTTCCTCGTTAAAAATCTTTCCCAACATCGGAATTTCTTTATGATAATCTTCAATCGATTCAAAACTAAGGTAGACAACCGGGATGCCGGTTTCCTCATAGGCCAATCCCGCATCTTCGCGAGTATAACTCTTCAAAAAGATCACACTGGGTTTTAATGCGGCAATCGCTTCCACGCTTGAATCTTCAATCGCTTCAAAACGATCTGCCAACAGCGACTGGAATTTGCCTTTGTCCTGACCACCAATGGTTGCTGCCATATGACCGGTGGCATTAATAAACAAATATGGCGCTTCACTGATCGTGGCAGTCTTTTTGCCGGCGACTACACCTAAAGCCGGCGGTGCGTCAACCGTTACTTCACGTTCCAGAATATCAACAACGGACACATTTTCCGCGGATACGATGCTGATGCCAAGCAATAGAACAGCTAAAACAACACACCACATTAACCAAAAATGCTTCTTATTCATATCTCCTCCCAATATAAATATGCAGAATTAATACTTATTATATAAGCAAATCTTCTATTATGGAAATGTGACAATTGTAATTATTTATAAACTCAGGAAAATGAATAAGATTTTCTACTGCGAAGACCTGGAAAAACTGCTCATGATCGGGATAAAGAGCGATGCGCCGATGATCGCAGTGACCACCCCTAAAGGGATTTCAGCGGGAAACAGGACCCGCGCAATATCATCGCATACCATCATCAGGATTCCTCCCAACAGGATCGATGCGGGAACGGTATAACGCGTGTTGGCTCCGAAAACCTTGCGGCATAAATGAGGAATGATCATCCCCACCCAGCCCACCAATCCGCAGACAGAGATGCACAAAGCCGTCACGACCACCGCACAGATCAGAAAAATGGTACGTTCGCGTTTTACATTCACGCTGATCGAATGCGCAGTCTCATCATCCAGCGAAAGCAGGTTCAGGCGCCAGCGCAGCACCAGCAAAATCGTTGCCGCAAAGAGGATGGGCGGGATAATCGGCAGCACCGTCTTCCAGGTTACGCGTGCGGTACTGCCCAACAGCCAGAAAGTCAATGTCGGCAGTCTTTCCATTCGATCGGCATAGTATTTGAGCATCCCCAAACCTGAAGAAAACAGTGCAGAGATCGCAATTCCAGCCAGCACCAGTCGCATCACCCAGTGACCGACATCAAGCGTCCGCGCCAGCAACATCGATAAGAACAGACCACCCATGCCAAAGAGAATCGCAAGAATCTGAATCATGGTCTGGTTTCCACCCAAGAGCAGGATCGCCAATGCTGCTCCGAAGGATGCTCCCTGTGAAACCCCCAGAAATCCAGGCTCCACCATCGGGTTGTTCAAAATGGTTTGAAATACGAGCCCCGCCAGCGATAAACTGGCGCCTAATATCAACGACATCACCACCCGAGGCAAGCGGATCTGCAGCAAAATGTTGCGATGGATTCCCTCCTGAAGAATCATTGTGGGAGACTGCAAACCCGGCTGAGGAAACCTGCCTGACAGCGTTGAAATCGCGAACACGATCACCAGCAACAATGCCATTAACGCCAGCCAGATCTCTCTGCTGCGCATGCGCTTTGCACTCAGGTCCACAGGACAACCTTTCTCCCGCCAATTTCTACCAGTTCAATTGGCGTCTCATAGATAGTCTCCAGGTTATCCTTCGTCAGCACTTTATCCATCGGTCCGGCAACCAGCACTTTCCCTCTTTTCATCAAAATCACCTTGGTTGCAGCAGCAATTGCAAAATCCGGTTCATGGGAGGTTAACAGAATCGACTTACCCTGTCCTGCCAGACGATGCAGGATATCCAGAAAAAGCCGTTTGTTCCCCAGATCCAGTTGTGAGGAAGCTTCATCCAGCAGCAACACACCGGTCTGTTGTGCCAGGGCGCGTGCCAGCAGCACCAGCTGCAGCTGTCCGCCGCTCAATTTTGTCACCTTTTGATTCAAGTAGCGATCCATACCAACTTCATGGATGGCTTCTGTTGTAATTTCCATATCCTCCCTGCCGGGAACATCCAGCGGTTTCAACCAGGGAGTACGCCCCATACTGACGTATTCCTGCACGGTATAGTCAAACGAGATTTTTTCCTGTTGCGGGACGAAACCCAACCGTTGCCCGATTTCTCTTCGGGAATAGCTTTGTAGCGGACGCCCTTCATAGCGGATTTCCCCAGCCTCAGGCTTGAGCCTGCCATTGGCCAGTTTCAGCATGGTCGTTTTCCCTGACCCGTTTGGACCAAGCACCGCTGCAATCTGTCCGGGCTGGAGTGTCAGATTCACGTCCGAAACAGCTAACCCTTCTCCGGTATCATAGGTGAAATTGATCCTGCGCAGCTCAAAACGAACCTCATGTACCTTCATTTCTTCACCTTTTTCTCATCAACGCGATAAAAATAATCACGCCAAAAAATGCGGTCAAAACTCCCAATGGGATTTCGATCGGTGTCAGCGTACGAGACCCATTATCACAGATCAAAATCAAAATCGCACCAATCAGCATCGCTGCGGGGAGAGCATCGCGTGTATCCGCACTGAACAGGCGGCGGGCCATATGCGGCACGATTAAGCCAACCCAGCCAACGATCCCGCTCAGGGAGGTTACAGCAGCAACCGCAAACACGGTCACGCTGAGAACGACCAGCCGCTCCAAAATCACCCGCACCCCCAACGAGGTACCTGTTTCAATATTCAGCGACATCAGGTTCACCCGCCAGCGCAGTAGCCACATCACAATCAGACAGCACACCACAATGACAATTACGATCGGCAACCCGCGCCAGGTGGTGTAGCCCAGCCCGCCCATCAACCAGAATTCGATTGCATGCAACTGATTGCGCCCATCCGCCAACACTTTCAACATCGCCAGCATCGCGCTGAAAAAAGCAGAAACCACGCTTCCTGCCAAAATCAACCGTAGCGTCCAACCACCATAACGAATTCTCCGAGCAGAAAGCACCGACAAAATCAGACCACATAGTCCGAAACCGATCGCAAGAGACTGTACAATCCCGGCGTGCGATTCGAAAAACACAATTCCCAGCGCTGCGCCGAAAGCTGCACCCTGCATAACGCCCAACATACCACTGTCCACCAACGGGTTATTGAACACGGTCTGGAAAATCAAACCGGAAGCTCCCAAAGTCATCCCAAGCAACACACCCAGGATCACACGTGGAACGCGCAAATTATAGAAAACGTTGCTGCCAATTGGATCGTTGGATAGTTCAAAGAGGTTGATAAAACCCCGCGCCGGATACCTGCCACTCAATAATGACAGGATCACGCAAATAACCAGAATTGCGATCAAAAGAAAATATTTTGCATTTTTCGTCAACGTCATCTGTCAGCCTGATATCTGTTTCGATCAAACAGTGCAATTATGCCATAAGTACGGCCTTTCGCCGGAGTTTTCCCTTTGCTCCGGTTTTATTCTCAACGTATTGCCTCATAATAAAACGTCACTGAACTGGGTATGGTTGCCTCATAATTGACGTCACCGAGCAATCTTTAAGATTCGTGCAGTATAGTTGTTTTTCATCTCCAATAATTCAACCGGATCCAA
>JAAZKE010000083.1 GCA_012799995.1 Chloroflexota bacterium
AGCATGGTCACCGCTATCCAGCCCCACCACCCACGTATCGTTTTTATGCAGCTCAGCAATGGCCTGCGCCAGGTTCATCTGCACAATGGGGATATGCTCAGTTGCCCCTGAAGAGGAATGCACAACCGCCGGCGTGACGCCGGCTGCACGCGCCTGTGGGAGGATAATGCCATGCATTCCGGCAGCAACAGCCGTGCGGATCAGCGTCCCCAGGTTCTGTGGGTCCTGAATTAAATCCAGCAGAAGGATAAAGAGCGGCTCGTCTTTCCTTTTAGCCAGTGAAAAGATATCAGGAAGATCATCGTAATGAAAACCACTGACTTCCAGCGCCAATCCCTGATGGTTTTTGTCCACCGAGTCCAGACGCGACCGATTGACAAATTCCGCCTGGATTCTCCGTTGTCTGCACAGTTCGATGATGTCGCCAATTTTCCCGCGTTTGTCACTTCCATCGGCTACCAACAACCGAAAAACATCCCGGCTCTTTTGCTGTAGAATTTCCGTGACGGCATTGCGGCTGGTGATCCACTCTTTCATCGCGATTCTAAGCCCAATGCCAGCTTGATCCCTCGCGTGTATCCTCAATAACGACTTTCAGCGCAGCCAGATCGTCGCGAATCTGGTCAGCAAGCGCCCAGTTCTTCTGCTTGCGCATTTCCTGGCGAAGCGAAACCAACAGGTCGATAAACGGCTCAGCAGTATCGCTCTTGTTTGCAGCCGCGCTTTCAAGCGTCAGCCCAAATACACCGGTCAGCTTTTTCATCAGCATTTGTGCAGAACCAAGTTGGTCTGCGGACGCGCCACTGTCGCGTGCAAAATTAATCACTCTCACCAGCTCGAAAAGTGTCCCCAATGCCCCAGCTGAATTGAAATCATCGTCCATAGCAGCAATGAATTCGCTCTCGGTTTTTTCCATCTGGTCGTTAAGCGCAGCGGTTATTTGAACCGAAGCGCCAGTTGCCGATACAGCGGCTGGTTTCAAGGCAGAGCGCAACCGATCCAACCCCTTCTCAGCGCTCTCAATTGCCTCGGTGCTGAAGATGATGGGATTCCGGTATGAGGAATTCAGGATCAGATAGCGGAATGAATCTGCGCTGTGCAAGGTAAGGAATTCATCGATACTGATGATATTTCCAATCGATTTTGACATCTTTTCGCCGCGCAGCTGCAGCATGCCATTATGCACCCAATAGCGTGCGAATGGCTTGCCGGTGAAACTCTCGCTTTGTGCAATTTCATTTTCATGGTGCGGGAAGATCAAATCATTCCCACCGCCGTGGATATCGATCGAATCTCCAAAAATATGGAAATTCATCGCTGAACATTCGATGTGCCAGCCCGGGCGACCTTTGCCCCAGGGAGATTCCCATGAAGGTTCCCCCTCTTTGGCAGCTTTCCAAAGAGCGAAATCCAGCGGATCTTCTTTGCGATCATCTGCTTCTTTGCGTACACCCACGCGCATGTCATCCAGATTTCGCCCGGAAAGTTTTCCGTAATCCGGAGCCATCCGCACCCGAAAATAGACATCCCCTTCCAGCGGATAAGCCAGACCTTTTTCAATCAACCCTTCAATCATACGGATAATCTGATCAATTTCCTGCGTCGCCCGCGGATTATAAGTCGCTGGCAGGATGTTCAGGTCTTCGAGATTCTTTTTATAATCCTCTATGTACCCCTCAGCCAGTTCAAACGGATCCACGTTCAGTTCTTCTGCACGCTTGATGATCTTGTCATCGACGTCGGTGAAATTCATCGCCATTTGAACTTCATAACCGCGAAACTCAAGATAGCGACGTATGACATCGAACACCAGCGCGGACATCGCATGACCAATATGCGCCTTGTTGTAAACGGTTGGCCCGCAGACATACATCCGAACTTTATTGGGTTCTATTGTGGTGAGGATTTCTTTTTTTCTGGTAAGCGTATTGTAAAGTGAGATCGCCATGGGATATCGGCTCCTTCATTGGTGAATTTCGGTGGTTATTTAGCTTGTCATTCGGTTGGAAAACCTGTCCATCTTATTAACAGCTTTCAACCAGACACAACAATTTCTCAACGATTGGCATAACACCGCCCGTTGGGTCTCGTGCTGGAATTGTACCCGATAATCGCCGGTTTATTCGTAAAACAGAACTATGACAGCGGGGCAAGCCTGTTGTATTAAGCGGGGAGATCGTCTGCCCCTCTTGCCCGCAGAATCAGGTATCCTATCGTCGCAATCAGGCAGAAGAAAGCGCCTCCCCACCAGATTGCCTGCGGAACAGTGTGATCATAGAGGTAGCCGGAGATCACCGGCCCTATTGCAAACCCAATCGGATGGGCAAGCGAATAAATCCCCATATAGCGACCACGCGCATCTGGCGGCGCCTTGGCAGCCGTGAAACTCAATAACGTAGGGGTGACCAGAAGTTCTCCGGTGGTCATTACTGCCATACTGAGGCTGAACCACGCGACTGTCGGGATCATACTGTACATGAAAATCCCAATCGTATATAAAAAGGCGCCAATCGATAATACAGTTGTAAAGCGCCTTGTCTTTATGAGTTGAATAACGGGAATCTGAAGCGTTACGCACATCAGAGCATTAACCGTGAAGACGATGCCAATGTGACTCTCTTGAATGCCGAAGTTCCGGCTGGCATAAAGTGACAACAAATTAAACACAGCAGAAGTGCCCATAAAGATGAAAATTGACATGCCGATGATGAAAATGAAACCATAATCGCGAAAAACATCGATCATGCGCGTGCTTGCCCGTTGTACTTCATCATGGGTTTCCACTTTTTGAAGAGATTCTTTTATGGTAAGTATCAACAGGATACACGAGATGGCAAAACCGGTCGCAGCCGCATAAAAAATAGAGGAGTAAGACTGGGAAGCAATTATTCCACCGATGATCGGGCCAATCGCAAACCCTGAATTAGTCACAATTCGCAAAAACGAGAAGGCTGACATCTGTTGTTCCTTGTCAACCAGATCAGCGATCATCGCGTTTGACCCCACCGGGTAAAACATATTGAAAAATCCCCAAACCGCCATCAGCAGAATAAATTGCTGTAAGCTTCCGGCGACAGACAAGAGGTAGTAATAAACTGCGCCTGCGGCCAGAGATACGATCATCATTTTCCTCCTGCCAAAGCGATCAGCAATTGGACCAGAGATAAAAGAGGAGATGATTTCCGTAACACCGCGCACGGAGATCAGCGTGGTAGTCATTATCAGCGGAAGATCCAGTCGATCATTCAGGTAAATATTCAGGTACGGCCAAACCATCGACGATCCAACGTTGAAAATAAATGTTGCAAAATAAAGTACCCAAATCTGCCTGGGAAAAGACTTAACCTGCCGGAGATCCCCTACCATGTAGCTTATCGATTCATTTTTAATCTATCCATGCCAGCTATGCCGGAATGAAAGTTTATCACAGGCTGCGATTTCTGAGGCGATACCGAAAATCAATCCGCAAGCCAATTCCTCATGATCCTATGATAGAATCTTTGCTTATTGAAGCAGTTAATACCATTTGACTTGGTAATTCCATACTACGAGGTTGAAACCATGAAAGAAAAAGTAATCGTAACCGCAGCCTGGCCTTACGCAAACGCGAACATCCATGTCGGCAACCTCACCGGCGCTTACCTCCCGGCAGATATTTTTGCCCGTTTCCAGCGATTATCGGGAAAGGATACGCTGTTTGTATCCGGTTCGGACGCGCATGGCACTCCGATTACCGTCCGTGCTGAAGATGAAAAAACCACACCGGAAGAAGTCTATAAACGCTTCCATCACTCCTTCCTGGAAATGCAGGTTACTGTCGGCATCACCTACGACCTGTTCACCAGCACCCATTGCCAAAATCACTACAAAGTCTCGCAGGATATGTTCCTGGCGCTGTTGGAGAACGGTTACCTGTACAAAGCTACTGAGAAACAATGGTACTCAACCAGCCAGCAAAAATTCCTGCCGGATCGCTACGTTGAAGGTACCTGCTATCTTTGTGGGTATAACAATGCCCGCGGTGACCAATGCGACAAATGCAGCAATTTGCTTGACCCGGAAAAACTGATCAATCCTCACTCCAAAGTGGATGGATCGACCCCGGAACTGCGTGAAACCGAGCATTATTATCTCGATCTTGGAAAGCTGCAGGATCAGGTTGTGGAATTCCTGCGCGGGAAAGAAGATTATTGGCGTCCAAACGTTGTTCGCCAGTCGCTCGGTCAAATTTTGACAAATGGACTGCGCGGACGTCCGATCACGCGTGATCTGGAATGGGGCATTCCGGTTCCGCTCAAAGATGAAGTTGGCAAATGCCTGTATGTCTGGTTTGAAGCTGTGATTGGCTACCTCTCTGCTTCCATCGAGTGGTCAAAGATTCAAAAGGATCCCGAAGCATGGAAAAGCTGGTGGGAAAATCAGGACTGTAAATCTTTTTACTTCATCGGTAAGGACAACATTCCTTTCCACGCCATCATCTGGCCAGCCCAGCTGATTGGAACCGGCACCAAGTTTGGAAAGTACTTCGAGAACAAAGACAACCTGCCCCTGGTTCTTCCTTATGACGTGCCCTCCAACGAGTTCATGAATCTGGAAGGACAGAAGATTTCCGGCAGCCGCAACTGGGCAATCAATGTGAACGATTTTCTGGAGCGGTTTGACCCCGATCCGTTGCGCTACTACCTCACGGTCAATATGCCTGAATCACAAGATACCGACTGGGATTGGGAAGATTTTTGGAAACGGAATAACAATGAACTGGTCGCGACCTGGGGCAACCTTGCCAACCGCATGATCTCATTTGCGCAGAAACATTGGGGTGAAGTTCCGGAGCCTGGCGACCTGACCGCTGATGATCAGGCATTGTTGGACACCGTTGCGCAGGGGTTTGAACGGATCGGAAAGGAATATGAAGCGGTCAAACTGCGCTCAGCCCTGGCCGAAACCATGCGTCTCGCCACGGAAGTGAACCGCTATCTGGATACCCATGCCCCCTGGCAGTTGGTCAAGCAGGACAAGGACGCTGCTGCGAGAATCGTTTACACCGCTCTAACTGCAATCAATTATCTGAAAATCCTGTTCTCGCCGGTATTGCCATTCACCTCTGAAAAGCTGCATAAGATTCTTGGGTATGAGACACAGTTGTTCGGCACGCAGATTATTGAATCAATCAGCGATGAACTGGGCGAGCATGAAGTCAACCGCTACGATCCCACGCTTGCCAGCGGCAAATGGGAACCGACAATGTTGCCAGCCGGGCAGAAGTTCGGTGCGATCTCACCTTTATTCAAAAAACTTGATGTGGAGATTGTGGAGCAGGAACGTTCCCGACTTGGGAAAAAACACTAACCGTTCGCCAGCTCCGCTTCCTCTTCTTTAGGCAAATACAACTCCGGATAGGGATCTTCCCCCCGGAGTTTACTCATAATAAAGCCCAACACCACTTTGAGCAGTCCAATCATCGGAGCCGCGATTAAGGCGCCAATAAATCCGATGCGCGAGCTGAGAATCAAGATTCCCAGAATCACAGATACCGGATGAATTTCGAGCGCATTCCCCATTACCCTGGGAACGATCAGCACGTTTTCCAGCTGCTGAATCAGAATATAGGCGCCCACTACAATCAGCACGATTGAGAAATTATTGAGTGGAATCCATTTTGAGCCGAAGATAGCGGCTGAGAACACCGCCGGAATTACAGCGAGGATTGGTCCAATATTGGGAATCACTTCAAGCAACCCGGCAGTAATACCAAGCACCAGCACCCAATGCAACCCCAATCCAAACGTTATGATCGTCGTCAGCCCGCCAACCCACAGCATCAGCTTGATCTGCCCGACAAAATAATTATTCCAAACCCCTTTTATGCGGAACAGAAGCTCGTTAATTTCAGGCCGATAGCGCACAGGAAATTGTCTGACAATCAACCCTTTCAGCTTGAATCCGTCTGTACAAAGATGGATGGATGTCATCAGGGTTGTCAAGAAGGCGATGAGAATGGAGAAGATGCGGCCGATCACGTTGGCAGAAACAGACACAATCGACTGAACTGCTGCCTGCACATCGGGGAACAATGATGACACATCAATGTTGTCCGGATCGATACCGTTTAACATCTTCCTCAGTTCGATTAAGGGAACGGTCAAATCGACCTTTACACTCCGTAAGTCCAATTTGTTTACTTCCATCTGCCGGATCAGATCCTCCAGAAACTGGTCCATAGATTGAACCATCGTACCCCAGTCCGTGCTGAGAAAGTCGCTGATCTGGGTAGTGATATACGGAATGACCAATACGAAGAAAATCACAATCACAGAGATCAAAAACAGATAGGAAATGATCACTGCAAAGATACGTTTCATATGAACTTTACGAATCAGAAAACGCACCATCGGCGTGAGAATATACGAGATAACAACAGCGATAAGGATGATCCCCATACTGCCACGCGCCAGGTAAAATCCCAGAATCATGGCCGCCATCAACAGAACTAAAACGATATACCGCAGCGGGGTGGGCCACACCCGGCTCTCGGGACTTACTTCATTGTTCATCATAAGAGTTCATCTTTCTGAGTATTAATACGAAAAGAAGTTGTTTGGGTTCTGAGGAACACCGTTATATCGCATTTCAAAATGTAAGTGTGGACCGGATGAATTTCCGGTTGATCCAAGCTCCCCAATTACCGTCCCGGCGTCCACATAATAACCGCATTGAACGTTATAAGATTCCAGGTGGGCATAGAGTGTCTGCCAGTTGTTCCCGTGGTCAACCATGACCACATTTCCGTAACCCCAATCGTTCCATCCGGCATAAACTACGACACCGGCATCAGAACTGTAAACAGGATTCCCGAGAGATCCTCCGATATCAATTGCCCGATGATTGGTCTCCTCTGAGTAATTATATCCAGATATCCTTTTTTCTGTGGTCGGCCACAGGAAGATTCCTGAGCCTATAGGCCCGTCCATCACAGCCTGACAGGCGCCCGGGCCATATATAGACGCTACAGCCGGATTCTCACGCGTGATATATGGCGCTGACCAGTTGATAAACTCCCGGCTTCCGCCCGGGACAATCAGCCAGGTTCCGGCTGGAATATTCGGATTGGAATAATCGCCGATCGTTTCCGGGTCCAATCCATTGGCTGGAAATTCGATAATATCCTCTGGGGTAACACCATAGACTTCAGCAACACCATTGAGGCCATCACCATCATGCCAGTCATAATAAACCCCATTAACAGGCAGGATATTCAGCTCCATGCCTGCCATTACCAGATGAGGGTTATCCGCCAGCGTATAGGGATTTCCCCACAGGATTGTGCTTGGTTTCAGGTTGAATTTCTCTGCAATTGCGGTAACAGTGTCGCCTGGCTGCACAATATAGGTCTGAACTGCCATGCGTGCTTTGTTCGGGAGATCTGTATGGTGATCTTGACTGCGGACGATACCGCTGGCGAACAGTTGGCTCTCTCCTTTGGGATAAGAGGGATCATAATAGGGAAGCACCGGCTCCCGCGCATACACTGTAGGGTGCAACGTAGCCCAAATCTGTTGCGCGCTGTCCAGTCGTTCCTTGAGGAAAAAAGTACCGGTTACCCACAGAATTACTGTCACTAACAGAAGCGTGACCACCACTGAAGCTGTTTTCAGAAAGCGCTCACCGATTCCGTACAAATTGAGCTTTGCCCAGAGCTCAGATGCCGATCGGCCATTGCTCCGTCTGTCTTTCTCGGGAGAGAGATTCATGTTTTGGTTCATTTTTTTCGATGATAACACATTCTCAATCGGCTGTTGTTTTTAATTCGCTCAGCCAACCGGGAAAAGATTATAAATTTTCCATTAAGAAACAGCGGATGAGGAAATCCAGGGATATAATCATCGTCATGGCGACTATCTATCCATTTACCGCTGTTGTCGGACAAAAACGAATGAAGCGTTCACTGATTTTGAACGCGATTGATCCCCGCATTGGCGGTGTTTTGATCCGCGGCGAACGCGGCACAGCGAAATCAACCGCTGCCCGTGGGCTGGCTGCCATTCTACCTGAAGAAGAAGTGATCGCGGAATGCCGTTTCGGATGCGACCCGCACGATGAAACAAACTGGTGTACCGAATGTAAGGCACGTAAAGCAGACCATATTCCGATGACTTCGATTAAACGCAAGACCCCTTTTATCAACCTGCCGGTATCCGCTACAGAAGACCGCGTGGTTGGGACGCTCGACATTGAAGAGGCACTGAAAACCGGGCAAAAACAGTTCGAACCGGGCGTGCTGGCTGCTGCCAACCGCGGGGTACTGTACATCGACGAGGTCAACCTGCTGGAAGATCATGTCGTCGACATCCTGTTGGACGCTGCCGCCATGCGAGTCAACCGCATTGAGCGGGAAGGGATATCTTTTTACCATCCGGCACGTTTTATTCTGGTAGGCACCATGAATCCTGAGGAAGGTGATTTACGACCGCAGTTGCTGGATCGCTTTGCCCATTCCGTGGATATTCAGGGCATCGCGGACGCGCGTGACCGCGTGGAAATCATGGTGCGCCACTTTGCCTTTGAAAACTCACCGGAAGAATTCGCAGCCAGGTGGTATGAGGATGAAAAAGAACTCACGGAGCAGATCCGTGCTGCGCGCAAAATAATCGGCGATGTAACCTATACTACCCGCGACTTGTTAACGATTGCATCGCTATCTGCATCCATGAAAGTAGAAGGGCATCGAGCCGATCTTATCATTCTGAAAACCGCCCGTGCTCAGGCTGCTTTTGAAGGACGAACAAAAATTACCGATCTGGACATCGCCTCTGCAGCTGAACTGGCATTGCCGCATCGATTACAAAAAGGGCCATTCAGCGAGCGTGACTTTACCACTGAAGAGCTGAAAATAAAAATAGACGAATTACGCGGACAGGCAGTCGAAAACATTTCCCAGGAAGGAGCGGCAGAGTTCTCTGAGACGGAAAAAAAAAATTTAATTGATCCAGTTTACTCCACTGTTTTAACACCTTCCGGCACCATGTACTCCCATGGAGGGGATACGATTTTCAACAACGCCTCCACTCAATGGTGGGAACCACCTGAGATCGACTTTATAACCCAGACTGATTTATTTCAGGATCATAATTTAAAACAATCACAGAAGAAAGGCAGCGGTAAACGCAACCGAATCCTTTCCAAAGACAAACACGGCAGCTACTTCCGCGCCAGAGCCGCTGATGGGGAGCTGCATGACCTCGCTCTGGATGCTACCCTCAGAAAAGCTGCCCTTGCACAAAAGAACAGGCAGAAAGAAGGTGCTTCCCGTAGGATCATCCTGAAAAAGCATGATCTGATGAAAAAAGTGCGTTCGAAACGTTCTTCAAACCTGCTGCTGTTTTTGCTCGACCTTTCCTGGTCGATGGCAGTTCAGCAGCGCATGGATGTAACGCGCTCAACGATTCTGTCGCTTCTGACAGACGCCTATCAGCACCGTGACAAGGTTGGTTTGGTTACCTTTCAAAAGGATCGGGCTGAAATTGTCGTTCCCCCAACCTTCTCCGTCGCACTGGCAGAACGCTCCATGAAACGGGTCACGGTTGGAGGGAAAACACCGCTCTCAGCCGGCCTCCTCAAAGCTTATGAAGTGTTGGATCGTGAAAAGAAGCTTCATCCCGACATGAATTCTCTCCTAATTGTACTGACGGACGGAGCAGGCAATGTCTCCCTTGGCGATGGCGACCCGATGCAGGAATCCAAAGCAATTGCAGAAAAAATAGCGGATGCCGGCTTTAGAAGCATCGTCATTGATCTCGACCAGAACATGTTTTCGCAGGGGCTGGCGCATGAACTGGCGAACCAATTAAATGCGCCCTGCTATTTGATTGCCGGATTAAAGGCAAAGCAACTGACGGGAATTATCCGCAAAGAACTATAAAACCGATTCTGAAATATCCATTCTCTATACTTTAAGTGGTGATGAATATCAGACAGGTATAATACAAGGTGATATTTTTGGAAGGGGAAAGGAGCGCATGGACGACAATTCCAGAATCACTGACTTCTTGAAAGAGCTGATCTCCCTGCCCGGAATCTCCGGGTACGAAACACCGGTCGCAAAAGCGATCGCCGCTCACTGGAAAGACCTGACTGACGAAATTCAGATCACCAATGTCGGCAATCTGTATGGAATCAAAAAAGGGTCAGCATCCAAAAACGGAGAGAAACCGCACAAAATCATTTTAGCTGCACATATGGACGGTATTGGAATGGTCATCGATCGGTTTCGAGGCGAGATGTTGCATTTCGCACCGATCGGCGGCTTCGATCCGCGCATTTTACCCGGACAACAGGTATTGATTCACAGCGGAAAAGAAACGATTCCCGGGGTCATTGTCCAGCTTGCACCGCATTTGCTTTCAAATCCCTATAAAGACAAACCGGTCCCGCTTCACGAGCTGGTGATTGACACCGGACTGGAAGAAGAGGAACTCCGGCAACGCGTTCAGGTCGGCGACATCGTCTCCTACGCCAATTTGCCCGTAGAATTGCCAACCGACTGCATCGCTGGTCACAGTCTTGACAACCGTGCCTCAGTGGCGGCTGTCACCCAGACCTTAATTGAGCTGCAACGTTTCACCCATCACTGGGATGTTGTAGCGGTAGGCACTACCCAGGAGGAGACCACTTTCCTCAGCCATACGGTTGTACATGATTTACGTCCGGATCTGGCCATTGCGATTGATGTCACCTTTGCCAAAGGCCCGGGCGTAGATGGCTGGCGCGGGAAACCACTTTCCAGCGGGCCATCGATCGGTTACGGAGCAAATTTCCACCCGAAACTGGTCAAAGAACTGCAGAGCTTAAGCGACAGCCTGGGAATTGCGACAACAAAAGATTATCTTCCGTCGCGCTCCGGCACTGATGCCGAACCGATTCAGAATGCCTGCGGGGGTGTTCCAACCGCACTGATCAGCATTCCACTGCGTTATATGCATACTCCGGTAGAAGTCATCTCGATGAAGGATATTCTTCAAACCGGGCACCTGATGGCTGAGTTTATTGCCCGGCTGGATCAGAATTTTATGAATAAAATCGTGTGGGAGGATTAAAGATGCCAATAAATTGCAAAAAACAAACGCTCCCCACCATTGAGAAAGAACAAATCGATCTGTTAGCGCGCTTGAGCAACGCATCCGGAGTGTCAGGGGATGAAGCTGAAGTCCGCAAAATAATCCGTGAAGAGATTACGCCGTTCGCTGATTCAGTAGAAACCGACGTGATGGGCAACCTGATCGCACAAAAAAATGCCAAAGGAAAGTGTGCGCTTCACGTTCTGATCGCTGCCCACATGGACGAAGTTGGGTTTATGCTGGTGGACAAGGACAGCGAAGGGATTTATCGCTTCAGCCTGATCGGGGGTATTGATGAGCGTTCATTGGCAGGAAAGCAGGTTTTAATCGGCAAAGATCATCTGCCGGGAGTAATCGGCGCTTGTCCGGTGCATCTCTCAACCAAAGAAGAGCGTGAATGCATTCTGAAGCTGGAATCCCTGCGGATCGATGCCGGACCCGGCTGCACTGACCTGCAACTCGGCAGTTATGCCGTATTTGCGACTCGATTCCAAGCCTTTGGTCCCAGTCTGATTGGTAAAGCGCTCGATAACCGCCTGGGAGTAGCTACCCTCATTGAGCTGTTGAAACACTGTCCGGAACATATCCATCTGACAGCTGCATTCACCGTACAGGAAGAAATTGGAGCGCGGGGGGCAGCTGCCGTCGCCTACAATCACAAACCGGATCTCGCCTTTATTTTGGATTCAACGCCCGCCATGGATCAACCGTCGTATGATAACGCTGAAAATACACAATATCGCACCCGCCTGGGATTTGGACCGGCGATTTACGCAATGGATTCGAATACTCTGTATGACCACCGGATGGTTGAATTCCTGAAGACGACTGCCACAGAGAATGGCATTCCATACCAAATTCGCCAGCCTGGTGGCGGTGGGACCGACGCTGGCGCTGTGCACCTCTCACAGGATGGCATTCCAACCGCAACCATCTCCGTGCCGGGCAGGTATGCACACACTGCAGTGATGATCGCGCGGAAATCCGACTGGGAAAACACCCTTCGTCTGCTTACCGCATCGCTGGACAGCGTCTCCCAAGACATCTTTAAAAATGAACGCTAAACGCACTTTGAAAGAAGGACGATCGAAATGAAAGAGCTGCTTAAAAAACTGACTGAAACTGCCGCACCCTCCGGACACGAGGCCAACATCCGCAATCTGATCCGAAAAGAAATTGAGCCTTATGTGGACGAAATCAGCGTCGATGTGATGGGAAACCTGATCGCGCGCAAAGGTAAAAAACAGAAGGACGGACATCGAATCCTGATCGCTGCCCATATGGATGAAATCGGACTGATGGCATCTCACATCAGCGAAAAAGGATTTGTATATGTCGCTTCAATTGGTGGAGTCAATCCGCTGACCTGTGTTGGTTCGAGGGTCGTCTTTCTAAATGGAACTGTGGGCGTTATATCCCTTGAGACCGAAAAAATTGACAAGGTTCCAACCATCAACCAGTTGTTCATTGATGTTGGAGCCACTTCCGCTGATGATTGTCCTGTAAATGTCGGTGACGTGTGTGTCTTTGACCGACCTTTCATTGATATGAGGAAACGCATGGTTGCAAAGGCAATGGATGACCGTGTCGGCTGCCTGCTCGCAATTGAAACGTTGAAGCAGATCAAAGAATCCCCCAATGAACTTGTGTTTGTTTTTACTACGCAGGAAGAAATTGGAGCGCGGGGAGCAACAACATCGGCATATGGTGTCGATCCTGAGATCGGGATTGCACTGGATGTTACTCTTTCAGCAGATACACCGCATTGCACGCCTGTCAACCCGGTTCTTGGAGAAGGCCCCTGTATCAAGGTGCGTGATTCATCGCTGATCGCTCATCCGGCAGTTATTGAAGCCATGAAGAAGGCAGCTGCCAGCAGGAAAATCAAGGTTCAGATGGAAGTCCTCCGTTTCGCCGGGACAGACGCAGGTGCAATTCACACCGTCCGATCCGGAGTTCCCTCCGGGTGCCTCTCGATCGCCTGCCGATACGTTCATTCACCATCTGAAATGATCGACACCAGCGACGTTGAAAATGCAATTGTCATGCTGAAAGTGCTGCTGGAAAATCCAATCGCTTTATAAGATTGGCAATTGGGTCTAAGATTATAGAAATGAAAACGTTTAAACTTCTGCTCTTGTTCACCTGTATTGTACTGATGCTCAGCGCATGCAGCGGACAACCTACAGAGACAGCTCAGGTCAGCAGGACGGTCACCAGCTCATCGGTTTTTTCTACCGTGACGAAATCGAGTGCAACCGTACAGACAACTGCCGACAGTATGCAGCGCGCTGAGGAAACCGCCTCATCAACGCTGGCCGCGAGTGATTCTGTTTCGCTCACGCCTTCCCCGGCAGGAAAGAAAACAATAGAAATCTGGGTTCCCCCACAACTGGACCCGTCAAAAAACCCGACTCTGGCAACCGTTCTGCGGGAAAAAATTGACGAATTCACTCAGGAAAATCCTAACGCTGTGATTTCGATCCGGGTCAAGGCCGAAAGTGGAAACAGCAGCGCCTTCAATACCCTTTCTGCTGCCAAAAATGCTGCTCCGGAAGTGATTCCTTCTCTGGCAATCTTGAGCCGTAATGACATGATTACCGCAGCACAGCGGGGGTTGATTTACCCGATCAGCACTGGAATTTTCACTGAAGGTTCCACCTGGTTCAATTACGCCCGTAAAGCGTCTCTGGTTGATAACCTGATCTATGGGATTCCGATAGCCGGTGATCCGATTGTTCTGGGCTATCGCCCCTCTATGACGGGGAGTGAGGTCACAAACTGGGAAGAAATCCTGTCGCGCGGACTGCCGATTGGGTTTTACCCGGCACGACCCGACGACCCATTTGGCGCCTTTATTTATCTCTCTAAAGGCGGAAACATGATTGATGACCTGGGAAGACCCTGGTTAGATCAGTCACTCCTGACCTCGACGCTTGAACTCTTCCTGACTGGTGGACAGCAAGGTGCATTTCCACCCTCACTGGCAATGGAAAACAACCCCGACAGAAATATGCAGCTGTTCCTGGAAGGGGCAATGCACATGATTGTTACCCATCTCTCAAATTTCCGCTACAATCAGCGAACGGATACTGCCGCGATTCCTCTGCCGATTGATCCTGAAATTGATCGGTATCCCATGGTGAACAGCTGGAATATCGTCCTTACGGACAGCAACCCAAACGTTCAGAATCTGGCGGTAAAATTTGCTGAGAAACTGGCAGCCCCGGCTTTCAACGACCGCTGGACTCAGATACTGGGATTCCTGCCCGTTCGAACCAGCGATCTGGAAAGTTGGGAAAAAGACCCGTTTTATGACTCAATGCGATTCATAGCCGAGAGAGCAGAACTGATTCCTGTCAACAATGTGCTGAACGCTGTTCTGCCATCGATCAACAGTTCAATTACCTCAGTAATTCGGACGAGCTCGCTGCCGGAAGATGCAGCCAGAAGCGCCGTAGAAGCATTGGACAAGTAACATGACAGAGAAAAAAAACATCCAAAAAAGTCCAAACCGATGGATTCCGTTCGCAATCGTATTCGTGGTACTGGTTTTTCTGTTTATCATTTTTGACCCGCTCCATTGGATTGTCAAGCAACCGGAGACTCTGATCATTTATCATACCGACCAGGCAGGTGGCGTAACGCCGATTATTCCCACTTTGACTCCGCTTCCAACAAACTATCCATCGTTAATCCGTGAATATTTTGAAAACGAGAACCAACCAGATGCCTTGATTATCGGTGCAACCGTAATCGTAATCATCACATTGATCATCACGCTGATGCTGCTTCGTCGGGAACAAAAATCCGGGAATGAGAAACCCCAATAAACCGTTTTTCTACCAAAAGAAAAAGAATTCGCTCCCAATCCTGTTGCTCATCCCGGTAATCCTGGGAGCAGTTGTTCTTTGGGTTTCTAAAGTTCCCTCGCTGAGAAAAATCGTATTCCCTGTTACCTACAAAGTCTTTTCCTATGGGGTGAACCTGCTGGCACCGTTGCGAACGCCAGACCCACGACTATATCGAATCCAGACAATCGTCCCAACAGTTGAACTGCCCTCGAAAGAGGTCATTTTTGCAGAAAATCTTGAAGATTTGGCTGTGCCGGAGAAAGGAAATCTCAACTTACCTGCTCCTACCCCAACTTCAGAAGTTTTCTGGGTCTTTCAGCATGAAATTCAGGGGGCTGATCTTTCAGCTGAACTTGCGCTGGAGGGACCGATTTTATTGTCAATGCCTGCATTCGAACAGCAGGACCTCTTCAATGACGTGCTCACAGCTTTCAGCACCATCCTGCGGTTTTATGGGCAAATCGAAAACCAGTATTCCGTTAGTACACTCATAAAACCGGACACTTTTGATCCGACCGTCAGTTTCCAGGATTTGGCGGATTTTCTGGCTGAAAAATACCCGGAGTACCATGCCGACCGACGAATCAATGGATCGGCTGAATTGCTGCAATTCCTGTTATCCCAGGGTTTTCCCGTCCTGATACGGTTGCAGGTTCAGGATCAACTGCCAGCCTGGCAGGGGGATGATCTCTGGAATGGCAGAATGATGATCGTTTATGGATTTGATCCGGTAATTAGCACCTTTACACTGATCGATCCCGCCGTTGGAAGTGGAATTCAGGTTAGGACAGAATCCCTGCTGGAACGTTGGTATCCGTTCGCTCTCGAACTTTGGATCATCTACCCGCAGAGCGGAGAAGAACAGATAAAGGCTGCGTTGGGAGAAGACTGGACAGAGACAGCCAATCTTGAACGCGCCATTATGAAATTTCAGCAGGATGTCAATATGATACCGGAAAACCGCTTTGCATGGCTGAACTTTGGCAGAGTACTCGCCGAACATGGTGAGTATGAAATGGCTCAGAATGCATTTCAATCGGCAGATCATCTGGGAATCCCAATGCGTTATCCATTCTTCGACTTTTCAATCATCAAGACAGCCTTTTATAATGGGGCAGCTTACGAAGTGATCGAACGAGCCGATTTTATGATAAAAATTAACAGACATTGTGAAGAGTGCTGGTTATGGAAAGGCTGGGGAAATTATCTGATATCCGATTTGGAAAAAACCCGTCAGGCGTTCCAGAAAGCTGCCGGCATTAATCCGAATTCAACCGAAGTTCGATATGCAATCGAGTTTCTCAATCAAGTTCAATGAACAGGAAATCTTATGGAAAACAAAAAAAATAATTCAACAACAATCCTGGTGATTGTAGCGCTTGTTCTGCTGATTCTCTGCCTGTGCCTATCCTGTATTGCAGGCGGTTTGCTGTTTTTCAGCAGGAATCAAAGGGTTGAATACCAAAATGAACCTGTGCTTGAGACGATTGAACCGACCGCATTTCCTTCTCCTGAAGACAGCCAACCCCAACCGGTGACCCCTGAGTTGACTCCTGAAGGGGACGCTACCCAACCGCATGCTTTGACAGAGCAACAACAGCGCATCATTGAGCGGGCAGAAGAAATCCGAGAATTAACGTCCGATACGCCTGTCAAGCTTGTATTCCGCTCCAGAGAATCGCTGAAAGAAATGCTGATGAAGGATTTTGAAGAATCCGTCACCGACGAGGAGTTTGAGCAAGATCGACAACTGTTGGCCCTGTTGGGCTTTATCCCTGAAGATTTTGATTTGAAAACCTTCTACGTTGAACTCTATGCAGAAAATATCGCCGGCTTTTATGACGCTGAAACCAACGAGATGAATCTGATTGATGACTCCAGTGAGATGGAGAACTCGCTCACGCTGGCGCACGAATACAATCATTTCCTCGTTTATGAGAACTTCGATCCGAAAAACAATCTGGACTATACGGACGAAAACTGTAAAGACAACTCCGAATATTGCCTGATAATCAGCACAATCATTGAGGGAGATGCTTCACTGACAGAAACCTTGTTGACCGCTGAAAAAGACCTTAACCTGAAGCCTACCCTTCCCACAGTCCAAGAGCCAAGCGTGATCGAAACGGCTCCCAAATATTTCCTGGACAGCCTGCTGTTCCCATATACGGATGGTTACCTGTTTGTTGCCTATCAGTACCGCATGGGCGGTTTCGAGGCAGTCAACAATCTCTATAAGAATCCACCAGCCAGCATCGAACAGATCATTCATCCGGAGCGCTATCCAGCCGATGAACCGATAGCTGTTTCAATGGATCATTACAGCCGGATTATCGATCAACAATGCGAATTTGTCCGCGAGAGCACGCTCAATGAAGCTGATTTGAACTGGATTCTCAGCAGCGCCTATGATGAAAAATGGCGTATTTCCGAAAAGGACGCCAGCGTTGCAGCCGATGGCTGGGGCGGCGGAGCCTTCCGATATTACCAGTGTGGCGGGGAGCCGATGTTTTTCGCCAAGGTGGTTTGGGATTCAATCAAAGATGCTGACGAATTTAATAAAGCCCTGGCAGAGCAGTTCTCATTGCGATTTGGCAAACCGGGCGCTGCCGGTGTCTGGAAGAACTCCGACGGTCTTCTGGCAAGCATCAAGCCGGACAGGGACATGACCATGATAGTGATCGCCCCGTCTGTGTTTGATTCTGAATCCCTGCTGGATCTGCTTGATAACAGCACATCCTTATAAGCCTGATGTAAACAAAATCTGACAATGGACGCTGTTCCAAAATTCAACAACGTTCACACCATTATTTTTGATATTGATGGGACGCTTGCAGAAACCGACGATTACATGATCGCTTCGGTCATTCAGCAGTTCAGAAAAGTCGTTCCTTTTTTAAAGCCGCGCAACCTGGTTGGCATCATCCGTTTTCTGGTGATGACCGGCGAAACCATAGCCGGTCTATTTTATTGGCTGCTGGACTTGTTGTCGTTGGATCATCATTTTTCCAGAATTTCCAATCAGCTCGCTAATGAAAAAGAAAGTTATCGCTATGGCATGGTAAAAGCATCTCCACAGGTGATTGAAGAGCTGAGTAACAATTACAACCTCGCGATCTGTACTGCTGGAGGAGCGCTCAGCGCAGCCCTTTTTCTGCGAAAATACAATTTGGAGAAAGTATTTCAGGTGGTGGTAACAGCAGAAACCTGCAACAGAACGAAACCAAGCCCATTGCCCTTGCTATATATCTCCGAGATTCTTTCGACGCCAGTTGAAAACTGCCTGATGGTCGGTGACACGATTTTTGATCTGATCGCTGCTAAAAGAGCTGGAATCCGCTTCATCGGCGTTCGTTCCGGGTTTGACTCACCATTTCTGTTGAAATTGTCAGGAGCAGATTTGATCATTGATTCTGTAGCGGATTTACCGGCTCTTCTCGCTACCGGAATTTCGTAAAAAAGCCATCCATTCCATAATTTTTTTCTCATAGCCCTGCTCAGAGGGTTGGTAAAACCCGCCCGTTACGCCGGAGGGCAGATACTGCTGGGGCGTATAGTGGTTGGGGAAGTTATGCGGATATTTGTATCCCTGTCCATGGCCAAGTCCCCTGGCATCCCGACTGCTATCCATCAAATGAATCGGCACATCGCCAGATCCTTCTTCATTGATTTTTTCGACTGCTTTGAAAATCGCGCCGACGCTGTTGGATTTCGGCGCAGTTGCCAGATAGAGGATTGCTTCCCCAATCGGATAATACCCTTCCGGCATTCCAATGAACTCATAGGCCTGCACCGCCGCAGTGGCTACCAACAGCGCATTCGGGTCTGCCAGCCCGATATCCTCGGAAGCCAGCACCACCAGACGACGTAAAATAAAGCGCGGATCTTCGCCCGCCAGCAGCATTTTTGCCGCCCAGTACAGCGCAGCATCGGGATCACTTCCCCGGATCGATTTAATGAATGCTGAAATCGTATCGTAATGTTCATCCCCGCCTTTATCGTAGGAGATCGCGCGTTTTTGGATTGAGTCTTCCATCACAGCAAGCGGAATATGGATCACACCGTTTTCATCCGGATGGGAACTCTCAACCGCGAGCTCAATCCCATTCAGAAGGTTGCGCGCATCCCCGCCGCTCAAATCCAACAGCAGCGCGCGTGCTTCCGGATCCAGTTGAATTTTTTTAGAGCCGTAGCCACGATCAGAGTCCGTCAAAGCACGATCAAGGATCAAATCCAGGTCTTTTTCGGATAATCGCTGCAACTCAAAAATTCGGGAGCGGGAAATCAGCGCCCGAATTACCTCAAAGTATGGGTTCTCGGTAGTTGCCCCGATCAGTGTGATCAAGCCATTTTCCACATGCGGCAGCAAAGCATCCTGCTGTGCCTTATTCCAGCGATGTACTTCATCCACAAATAACAGCGTCCGTTTCCGGTAGAGTTGCCGCCGTTCCTGCGCTTCCAGGATCACTCGACGCAAATCTGCAACACCGGCGAGCACCGCTGAAACCGAGCTGAAATGTGCTTTGGATTTCGCGGCAATCAGTTGTGCCAGCGTTGTTTTCCCCGTCCCGGGAGGGCCATATAAAATGATCGATGAGAACAGCCGATCCGCTTCAATCGCTCTGCGCAGCAATTTCCCCTGGCCAAGAATATGATCCTGTCCAACAAACTCATCCAACGTTCTCGGGCGCATCCTTGCTGCCAGAGGCGCATTCAGGTGAAAACTCTCAACTTCTCCGAATTCAAACAGATCCATAGTAGAAAATTATACTTGAACGGCTTATCTCCGTTCATTTAAATCATTTACCCATTTTTTACGAAACCCTTATAGGAAACTTGACAAACCTTTTCACGAATCCTATATAATTAATATTATCGTTAATCGATTATGTTTTATCGTTTTGGATGATATCGAAAAATAAAAAGAAAGAAAGGTGTTAAATGAAAAAATCTATTTTGTTCCTGCTTCTCGCCATCGGAATCCTGTTCGTTGCCGTTTTCACGGTGTCTGGTCAGGAAGCCGATACGGTCGTTCTGACTCTGCTTGGAACGAATGACATGCACAGCTATGCGATTGAAAAGCCCGATTCCGTGAAAGAAGGCGAAGTCGCCAAGACCGGAAGAATTGGCTACGCGAAGATCGCTGCCTATAAAAAATCAGTGGCAGAGAATGGCCCGGTGCTCTTATTCGACGCTGGCGATACCACCCATGGTCAGGTAATTGCGACCCTGCTTGAAGGTGAATCCATCATCTGGTTGATGAATGAAGCCGGATACGATGGAATGACCGCTGGTAACCACGATTTCAATTATGGATATCAGAAAGTCATCGATTTTGACTATATGGCGGATTTCCCGATCTTGATATCGAATTTGGTTTACAAAGACACCGGTATGAACGTCATGCCCCAATATGCAATCTACAATGTTGGCGACATTAAAGTTGGTGTTTTCGGTGTTATGACCCCAGAGACTTATTACAAGAGTTCACCAGTTAATACCGAAGGGCTCGACATCACCGATCCCTATGAGGCTGGCAAGAAGATGTCTGAGTTTCTGCGCCCGCACGTAGACGTTGTGGTTGCACTCTCTCACCTTGGTGTTGACGGTGGCAGTGAATTTGTCAGCACCGGTCTGGCAGAAGCCGCTCCTGAAATTGACGTTATTTTCGATGGACACAGCCATACCCTGATGGAAGAACCTGTCATCGTTGGCAATACCCTCATCATCCAGGGCGGTGAACATGGCAGAAACATCAGCCAGGTCAAAGTTACACTGAAATTGGGTGAAAGTGCAACAGATCGCATGACAATCGTTTCCAAAGAAGGCAGCCTGGTTACTTACGAAGCCCTGATGGAAACCGAACCGGACGCCGATGTGCTCGATATGACCACAAAGATTCAAGCCATGATGGACGAAGTTGCCTCTGAAATCATCGGAAAAACTGCTGTCGATCTGGACGGCGAGCGCGAAACCAACCGCAGCCAGGAGACCAACCTGGGTGATTTGATTGCTGAAGCGATGCTGGTTGAGACCGGTGCAGACGTTGCCCTCACCAATGGCGGTGGCATCCGTGCATCTATTCCTGCCGGCGATATCACGCTCGGGCAGGTAATCACAACCTTCCCATTCGGCAACTATATCGTTACCATTGAAGCTACCGGTCAGGATCTGATCGATGCGATGGAAAACGGACTGAGCGACTATCCCGAACTGAAGGGTGCTTTCCCGCAGATCGCCGGTATGACGGTTACCTTTGATCCCAAGCAGCCTGCTGGCAGCCGTGTGGTTGAACTGAAAGTCGGCGGACAACCTGTTGATCCTGCAGCAACTTACGTACTCGCGACGAACAACTTCCTGGCAGTCGGTGGCGATCAGTACACGATGTTCGCTGATAACCCGCTATTGGGCGAATTCTCAGCCTTCGATGAAGTCCTGGCGAAATATCTGCAAACCCATGGCACAGATGATCTCAAGGTCGATGGCAGAATTACCCCGATCGAATAATCCAACGTAATTGAAGCTTCGAAATGCTCCTGCTTGGCAGGAGCATTTTTTATTCCAGATTTGCACTCGAAACAGCTAATATCGGTCTTAATCCTGTCGTATTGCCTCATAATAAAACGTCACTGAACTGGGTATGGTTGCCTCATAATTGACGTCACCGAGCAATCTTTAAGATTCGTGCAGTATAGTTGTTTTTCATCTCCAATAATTCAACCGGATCCAA
>JAAZKE010000084.1 GCA_012799995.1 Chloroflexota bacterium
CCGCCTATGCCAGACGTGCCGGCATGCGCGCGATTGTGATGATCCCTGAGGGCAAGGTTGCAACCGGCAAACTGGCAGGTGCAGTCGCATACGGCGCAGAAATCATTCAGATTCCCGGTTCCTTTGATGAAGCGCTCGCATTTGTGGTTGAAATTTGCCAGAAGAGTGAAATTGAGTTGGTCAATTCGCTCAATCCCTACCGATTGGAAGGGCAAAAAAGTGCAGCCTTTGAGATCTGCGACACCCTTGGAGCAGCGCCGGACTGGATGTGCCTGCCCGTCGGCAATGCCGGCAACATTTCAGCTTACTGGCTCGGCTACACTCAATACGACAAACTCAAAGATACCGGTCTTCCCAGGATTCTGGGTGTGCAGGCCGAAGGGGCTGCCCCGCTCGTTTTAGGGCACACGGTCAAGTATCCCGAAACAGTTGCCACTGCCATCCGTATTGGCAACCCTGCCCGCGGCGAACAGGCATTAGCCGCTGCTGAAGAATCAAACGGCAGAATCATCTCGGTTTCGGACGAGCTGATTCTCGCAGCGCAAAAACAATTGGCGTCCCATGGCGTGTGGGTGGAGCCTGCCTCCGCTGCAGGTCTGGCAGGGTTAAAACAACAACTTGAAGCGGGCATGCTTAAATTGAAAGGCAAACGTGTCGTAATCATTTGCACCGGACACGGCATGAAAGATCCTGATATCGTTACCAGCCGCGGTGTCAAACCGGTAAAGCTTCCGGCGGATTATCAAAAAGTAGCCGATTACATTTTGGAGCCCAACAAGAAATGAGCGCTATTCGGATCACTGTTCCGGCATCTACAAGTAATCTGGGGCCGGGTTTCGAAACGCTCGGACTGGCGGTTTCATTGCGCAACCGATTTACCTTCACTTTTAACACTGACAAAACAGAAGTCATTAATGAAGGCTTCGGAGCGGAACAGAACAGAGCTCCGGAAGAAAATCTGGTAGTGCAGTCTTTCCATCATCGACTCAAGGCGCTGAGTGGCAGCTCCCCGACTCATTTTCATTTGCATTGCGAGAATAACGTCCCGTTTGGTTCCGGACTGGGATCCAGTTCGACAGCCATCACCGCTGGTTTGTTGGCAGCGGATGCCTGGTTGGGAAAGTCCTCTGATAAAGCTGAGCTTCTGAGCATGGCGACTGAAATCGAAGGGCACCCTGACAATGTTACACCTTCGATTTTCGGCGGACTCACTGCATCCGCTCTTGATCAGGATGGGGTTCGTATGAAACCATTCCCGGTGGCAGATTGGAAGCTGGCGATCGTGGTGCCCAATATCACCATTGCCACTAAAGTCGCCCGAGCTGCTTTACCCAAAACTGTCTCTCTGCCGGACGCAGTCTACAACCTCAACCGCATCGTTTTCCTGATGAAGGCGCTGGCAGAAGGAGATGAAGACGGGCTCAATTTTGCCATGCGGGACAAGTTGCACCAACAGTATCGTATGAAGCTTTTCAGCGGATCAGAGGATATCCTGGCCGCCGCTGTTTCCGCCGGCGCCAGCGCAGCCGGAATTTCCGGTGCAGGCCCCGGAATTATCGCATATACAATGTGCGCTGAGCGTTGTCATGAAATTCTCCAGGCGATGACAACCGCAGCGAAAAAAGCCGGCTACCGACCCCATGCTTACGAACTGCGGATTTCATCTCAGGGAGCATCTGCGGAAACGGTATAATAGGATTCATATGAAATTTTTAAAATTCCTGTCTGTGCTGATTCTGGTATTAACGATGACTGCCTGTGGAGCCAATAAGACACCGGAGCCGATCCAGCCGCTGACGAAAATCACGATGGATCCTGACCGCGAAGTGATCTACGAAGCTACGCGTCAAGCCTGGTTAGCCATGAATCCCGTGCCACTGTCCGCGCAGACAACTCCAAGCTTGAGCGAGCCGGTCCAGAACCCAGACGCGCCAGCCGAACCGGTTGAAACGCCATTACCGCAGGGGTTTTATCAACTGAAGCCCGGGGAAACCGTTAAATGCATCGCGCGCCGCCTGGATATTGACTGGCTTAAGCTTTATTCGATGAATAACATCAGTTTTGAAAATGAATCTACCATTCAGCCCGGGACAGTCTTGATTTTGCCGCAGAATGCCCCATGGAACAGCAACCATGGACCGCGCGCCTCCGCGGAACACCCGGTGAATTACTCTGTGCAGGCAGGCGATACGCTCAACTCGATCGCATGTATTTATGGAGATGTAACACCCGAACAGATTGCGCTCGCCAACAAGCTGACCTCGGCAGACCAGCTGATTCCCGGATTGAACATCAAGATCCCGTGATTTTTCCGGCATGACCTCCAAAAACCAGATTCCCGATTCCATTGACCTGCCTCACGGCAGGCTTCTTTTCCCCGTCTATCTGCCTGATGCGACGTATGGCATGGTTCGCAGCGTAGACGCACAGGATTTGGAAAGCGTTAACGTGCAGGGGCTGGTGATGAACTCCTTTCATCTCAGCCAGAAACCCGGCTCGATCACGTTGCGCTCGCTGGGTGGGATGCATCGCATGAGTGGATGGCACCATCCGATCATCACCGATTCAGGTGGGTTTCAGGCCTATTCGCTGATTCGCGAGAACAGTCGTTTCGGAAAAATCAGCGACGATGGGATTGTTTTTTATCCGGAAGGAAGCAAACGCAAGCTGCTGTTTACACCGGAAAAATCCGTCCAACAGCAGCTTTCATTCGGCACTGATGTCGTAATCTGCCTCGATCAATGCACTCATGTCGATGACCCTGACGAGGCACACCTGCTTTCAGTCCAACGTACGATCGAATGGGCAAAACGCTGCAAGACCGCTTTCACGCAAACGCTGAAATCGATGGCGAAAAGCGAACAGCATACACCGAAAATATTCGGTGTGATTCAGGGTGGCGCGTCTTTCGAGCTAAGGCGTCGCTGTGCAGAAGCGCTGCTGGAAATCGGTTTTGACGGTTTCGGTTTCGGAGGCTGGCCGCTGGACGGCGAAGGCAACCTGGTCAGCGACATCCTGCAATATACCCGAGAGCTGATCCCGCGTCAGTTTCCGCTGCACGCGCTCGGCATCGGTCATCCGGAGAATGTGGTGCGCGGTTATCAGCTCGGGTATGATCTGTTCGATTGCGCCATGCCCACGCGCGATGCGCGCCATGGAAGGCTATACGCATTCCAGCCTGAAATCAATCTCAATGATGATCGCTGGCTGCAATATATCTACATCGCAGACGAACGACATATGCGGTCCTCGGCTCCTGTCTCTCCGCATTGCGATTGTCCGGTTTGCCAGCGCTATTCAATCGGATACTTGCGCCATTTGTACAAAATGAACGATGCGCTTTATCCGCGTCTTGCCACAATGCATAATATCCGCCTGATGACCATCCTGACCGAACTGCTGCGGGGAACTCCGCATGTCTGAGTCTGCCGCTCCGGAGAACCTGCCTGAGGAAGTGTCCAAAGGAAAGAATTTCCGCACAATTGATCGCTCCTTAATCAAGCAGGTTGCAGCAGAGGAATTTCGCAGCGAGTATTCACTGAAAGTCAATGTTGAACGGGCTCGCTCTAAATTGCATCAGATTTGTAACGCCTATCGGGGAAACACCAGAAATTATGCCGAACTCCGCAAGTTGATCCCTGCCCAGATTGGGGAAGATCGTCAGGAGGAGCTGCGCATGGTAGGGGAATCACTGATGCGTTATCATGTCTCTACACGTGAGCGGCTTCCCTTTATCGCAGCGTTTTATCAGGAGATTTTCAGGCGTCTCCCCCCGATTCACTCCGTATTGGACCTTGCGTGCGGAATGAACCCGGCAGCAATCGGTTGGATGCTATTGGCAGAGCCCTTTCGCTATGAAGCGCACGACGTCTATTCCGATTTGACTGATTTGTTGAACGAATTTTTCCGCGTTTTTTCAATCAATGGCGCTGCTCATCAGAGCAATCTACTGTCCTCGTTTCCATCGTCTCAGGTTGATCTGACCCTTCTGTTGAAAACCATCCCCTGCCTGGAACAAATTAAGCCATCAGCTGGCGCTGAAATTCTGGAGAAAATCACCAGCCCATTCGCAGTTGTCAGTTATCCGATCTACAGCCTGAGCGGAAAACAGAAAGGAATGCGGGAGCAGTACGAAAATCGCTTTAACGCGCTGATTTCGACAAAACAATGGGAGGTAGAGCGGTTGCTATTCGATAATGAGATGGTTTTCCTGCTGAAACACCGATGAAACAACCCGCCTCTTCCACATTGTCAGAGAAAGATCTGCTCAAGATCCTCCAGTCGCGAAAATATCGGGGATTGGGTCTCCCGCTAAGCACGTTGCAGGATATCGCAGAGAAGGAAGCACTGCGCGGCATCCCGCCAAAAGAGCTGGAGAAGGCGGTTCGCGAGAAACTGCATCAACTGGTAGCTCCCTATTTAGGAGATCCGGATTATGCGGCAGAGTCAGCCCGGCTGAGCTCCCTGACAGCGGGGGATTCCACTGCTTTACGGGAATGGTGTCAGGGGGTGCTCTCCTGCCATGCTTCAACCCGTGAGCGGATTCCGATGCTGGCCGAGTTCTATCAGCTGATTTTCACGCAAATCGGTACGATAAAATCGATTCTGGATGTTGCCTGCGGACTCAATCCATTTTCATTACCCTGGATGCCCGACGGCGTGTCCTTTCAATATATCGCTTACGATCTGCACCTGCCACGCGTACAGCTGATCAACCAGTTTTTCAAAAAAACTGGCAGCCCTGGCAGGGCCATTCAACAGGATATTTCAATCCATCCACCGGAACTTGAAGCAGACGCAGCCTTCTTTTTCAAAGAAGCCCATCGGTTCGAAGCCCGTCAACGAGGCAGCAGCCGGATTTTGTTTGAACGGCTACAGGTTCGCTGGATTGTAGTAACCCTGCCTGCTTATAATCTGACCGCCCAGCACCCAATGCGTGAACGACAGCGTGCGTTGATCGAGAAGAGCGTCAGCGGCACGCCCTGGATAGTTGAGGACCGCGAGATCTGCGGCGAAATGATCTTTTTTATTCGAAAAAATGGCTAAGAAAAAATCGCTCCAATCCCCTTCCCATTTGAACGCAGACAGCTCGCTGATGAATGACCCGGCTGAGCGTTTTCGCCCGCTCGTCCCTCTGGAAGAACAAGCGGCTTACGAGGCTGCTCTAAATCTGCCCATTCCGACAGCCATTCGCATGAACCCGCGAAAGTCGCACAACACTACTGCCGATTCCTTACAGGCGCGATACGACTGGAAGCTGGAGCAGGTACCGTTTTGTGATACCGGATATCGAATCGCAAATTCACCCTTCATCAACCCGGGAAAAACAAGCGAGCACCGCCGTGGTGCTTTTTACATTCAGGACAGCGCTTCGATGCTGCCGGTAAGCCTTTTTGACCCGCTGAAATTACAGGGCTCTCCACTGATTCTGGACATGGCTGCCTCTCCCGGCGGTAAAACCACCCACCTGATTTCAGCTTCAGATGACCGCGGCATGATTCTGGCAAATGACGGCAGCGCTTCCAGAATTACCGCGCTGAAAAAAGTGCTGAAGAATTGGGGATCGGTCAATCATGCGGTCACCAATTTCCCAGGCGAGCGATTCGGGGATTGGCTCCCCAATACCTTTGACGCGATTCTATTGGACGCGCCCTGCAGCATGCAGGGATTGGTTTCATCCGACACCCATCCGATTCGTCCGATCACCGAGAGAGAAGAAAAAGCGCTGGCTGCGCGTCAGTTGCAGCTGCTGGAATCCGGTCTCAAGACGCTGAAACCGGGTGGGCAGCTGGTTTATTCCACCTGCACCTTGTCTCCGCTTGAAGATGAAGCCGTGGTAGATGCTCTGCTCAGGTGTTACCCGGAAATTGTCCAGATTGAAAATGCACAGCACCGGTTGCCGTTCCCAGCTCCCGGGATTATGAGTGATGGGATAAATACGTTTGATCCAGCGCTTGTGAACACAGTGCGGCTATGGCCGCACCGCTACCAGACCGCTGGTTTTTACGCTGCGCTGCTTTCGAAAACCGGCGAAACAGCGCCCTCAAATCAGATTGCCCCAACACGGGATTGGAATAAAAGCGGCTTTCGTTCCCTTTCAACAAAAGAGGCAGCAGCTATTGCCGCTGTGCTGGAACCGGTGTTTGGCTTCGATCTGAGGAGTGACGATCATCAGCTGGCAATGCGTGATATGGAGCTTTGGGAGCTCCCGGAGACAAATTTTGTCCCCTGGATGATGTCTTTGCCGCTTAAATCAGTTGGAATGCGTGTCGCAACACAAACCAGTGGCGGATGGATCCCTGATTTCGATTGGGTCAGCCTGAATTTCGCCCGCATCCAACACAACCGCTATCAGCTGGAATCTGAACTGACGCAACTCTGGCTGGAGGGGCACGATCTGCGTATTGATCTGCCCGGACTGGAAAAAGGGACGATTCTGTATATGGTCGATGAATACGATGTTCCACTGGGTGTGGGGTTTGTCAGCAGCGGACGAATCCGCAACCTGAATAAATAACAAAAGTCAACGCTTTTGCTTAACCCCAATAGGTAGAATGCTCAAATGTAATGAGAACTTAATTTGCCCGCTTAAAAATCGATTCCAGGTTGGGCAGACAGTTTTTGGTCATGGAAGGGATGCTTGATCTCCTTCATTTCCGTGACCAGGTCAGCGTATTCCGCCAGAGCTTGCGGAGCATTCCTGCCAGTGATGATGAGATGCAGATCAGCAGGCTTGTTGGCCTTGAGCCAGTCAATCACCTGATCCGTTTTCAGCCAGCCAAAAGTGAGCGGATAAATCATTTCATCCAAAATGATCAGATCATAGTCGTTGCTGGCAATTTTTTCTTTGGCCATTTCCCAGCCAGCGCGGGCAACCTCAGCAGAGCTGAGCGCTTCCTCGGGATCAAAAACAAATCCATCGCCGCAATAATGCCATTCAATTCCCAGTTTCTGCGCAGCCAGATATTCCCCAGTTTTGCTCTTTTCCGCTTTCAGGAACTGGAGGACGCAGCTTCGCAATCCACGCCCATAAGACCGGAACAGGATCCCCAGCGCTGCAGTGGTTTTCCCTTTACCGTTCCCGGTATTGACAATCACTAACCCTTTACGCATCGTTTCCCGCTCCGTTCACAGCAGAATCGACCAACTGAACATTGGGCAAAATAACCGGCACAGCCAACGATGAATGTTTCATTACCAGAATTGGCACACCGTACACCGCTGACAGGCGCTCCTGCGTCATCACTTCCGCCGCCGTTCCGATTGCATTGATCCCACCCTTGTGTAACAGTACCACCCGATCGGCAACCATAGCTGCCTGATTAAGATCATGCAAACTGACGATGACCGTCATCCCCTCCTGATGTGCCAGCCGGTGGACCAGATTCAAAATCTCGGTCTGATATTTCAAATCCAGATGAGCAGTTGGCTCATCGAGCAACAGCACAGAAGCTTCCTGTGCCAGCACGCGCGCCAGATTCACACGTTTCTTTTCCCCACCCGAGAGCCTGGTGGCGTTACGCTTCCGCAGCTCAGTAATTCCAACCTGCTCAAGCGATTTGTTGACCACTTCCTGATCCTGCTCATTCAGAGGCAAAAACCAGCCGCGATGCGGCGCCCTGCCAAGCGCTACAGTCTGTTCCACTGTGGCATCCCAGGATTCATCGCCAGATTGGGAAGCATACGCCAGTTTGCGCGCGATTTCCCGTTGGGAAGGCTGCCACAAATCCTGTCCCATCAGGTAAATTTTGCCTGTCACCGGATGCATCAACCGTGCCATGGTGCGTAACAGTGTGGTTTTCCCGACACCGTTGGGACCAATTAAAGCTACGATTTCACCGGCATTAACCTCAAAGCTGATATCGCTGAGCACTGACCGTTGATCATAGGCGCAGGCAACCTTGTCAAGCGAGAACGCGATCATAATCCGCCTCGCGGGCTTCTTTGACGTGTGCGGATCAGGTAGAGGAAGAAAATCCCACCGATCAAGGAGGTGATCAACCCAACCGGCAGTTCAAAAGGTGCCATCAGCGTGCGAGCCAGATCATCGGCAAGGAGTGTCAACAATCCGCCGAGCACCGCGGAAGCGGGAATCAGACGATGATGGGACGCGCCAAACAGGATGCGCGCAATATGCGGAGCGACCAGACCGACAAAGCCAATCACACCGGATGAGGCAACTGCTGCTGCTGTGATCAGGCTGGCTGCAGCAACGACAACCCCACGGGTTTTGCCAATTGAAAGGCCGATGGTTTGAGCAGTGTCTTCGCCCAGAGACAGCGCATCGAGCGGACGCGAGGCGAACCACAGGATCGCCATACCAATCACCAGATAGGGCAAACTGACCGTCAGCTGCGGCCAGCTTCTGCCATTAAAACTCCCCATCAGCCAGGAAAAAATTTCATGAGTGCTTTCGCGGTTCATCAGCATGAATAACGATGTAACTGAAGAGAGCACCGTGCTGATGGCAGTACCTGCCAAAAGCAGGCTGATCACTCCGGCTTTCACGTTTCCACCGGCTATTGTATATACCAGAAAGACTGTCGAAAGTGCGCCAACGAAGGCTGCAAGTTGAATCGGGCCAAAGCCTGCGAAGTTCCAGGTCAGCCCAAAGGTAATCGCGATTGTTGCGCCCAATGAAGCGCCACTGGAAGCACCGATCACATATGGGTCTGCCAGCGGATTGCGAAACAACGCCTGGAAAGCAGCACCGGCAATTGCAAGCCCGGCGCCCACCAGCGCTGCAAGGAAGGCGCGCGGGAGCCTCAAATCGCGAACGATCGAAATCTCCGCTGGATCAAGATCAGCCTGAGAAGGATTTGTGATGATGTCAACAACCCGCTCAGGAGGGATAAAAACTGCTCCTATTCCCAGGCTGATAACCAGCGTGCTGATTAAAAGCAAGCTCAAAATCACGATCCAGAAGATAAACCTTTGACGACTCATAATTCCTATTTTCGTTTAGTGCGAGTAGCAGCAGTAAATTCCTTAAAGCCTATTTAAAAAAGCTCTGGATAGAGCGCTTTGGCAATCAACTCAATCGCATCCACGATCCGTGGACCGGGGCGTGAGGAAATGTTGTCATCCAGCAGAACGATCTGTTCTTTCACGATCGCGTTTACGTTCCCCCAGCCAGGCTGTGTAGCGAGATTTTCAGTGTCTAGTTTTTTGCTCATGGTTCCCGGCCCCATGATGAAATCAGGGTTGCGTTTGATCACTTCTTCAGCGCTGATTGAAGGGTAATCCACTGGTGCGTCGGAAAAAATGTTGATACCGCCAGCTTCTCTGATCAGGCGATCCAGGAAAGTGTTTGGACCTATCGTCATCAGCGGCTCATCCCAAACTTCCCAGAACACCTTGGGGCGGTCAGCTTCCGGAATATCCTTAACCTTTTCCTGCACTTTCGCAATGCGATCATTCATCAAACTGATCAATTCTTCCGCTTCTTGGCCATGGTCAGTAATTTTTCCTGCTGTGGTGATATTGTTGAAAACATCCTCATAACTGTTGGCACTGCTCACAAAAACCGGGAGATTTGCCTGTTTCAGGGCATCAATGGTCGCAGATTGGATTAAACTCTCCGCCATCACCAGATCCGGTTTGAGCGAAACGATGGTTTCAACACTGATTGAATCCACAGAATAACCGCCCACCTTCTGAATCGATTTGGCAGCTTCAGGATAATCACAGAAATCAGTATTCCCCACAATCAGCTCCCCAGCACCGACAGCAAAAAGGGTTTCGGTAAGCGCCGGTGAGAGAGAAACGATGCGCTGCGGAGCTTTTTCGAAAGTAAAATCATTCCCTGCTTCATCCTTGACAGTCAGCGGAAATACCACATCGACCACCGAAACTTCGGTTGGCGCGCTTGTTGGTTCGATGGTTGGGATTTCTGTCGGCATTTCGGTCGGCGCAGGCAGGGTGGCAGTTGGGTTTGCACAGCCGGCGATCATCAAAAGGGCAACGAATACAGTCAGAAAAATCTTTTTACGAAACATGGTTCTCTCCTCAAAATAGTTTCTGGTCAGGGATAAAAAAACCCGACCTCTCGGTCGGGTTGGAATCTCTTAGGGTTGCACATTCTGTGAACTTCCTCCTTAATCCGAGAAGGTTTGTTTCAATTTTGCTGAGGAAGGTTTCCTGGCTTGTCAAAAAATCTGACTTACAGTTGCGGTACAGTGCTGGACTTTCACCAGCTTCCACCTTTACACCCTGGCATCCGGGCAACGGGTCACCTCAACAAGAATATTCAATTGTTAATCAGCGATGAAAATTATACCGTTGTCTCCCCCTTCGTCAAGTTTCAGGCAAAAATTCTCTTTCATGATCAAAAATACGGACATATCCCTTATTGATGTCCGTATTTCCCAGTACCTTTGTTTTTATTCCGCAGCGGGTTATAGATAAGTCCAGTCTATAAGACGTTCCAGGGATTGACATATCCTCCGCCGTAGCGCACCTCGAAATGCAGGTGGGCTCCGGTGGAATTACCGGTTGAGCCGGCGTAGCCGATCGTCTGCCCGGCGCTGACACCCTGACCGCAGCCAACAGCTGTTGAGCTCAAGTGAGCATACAGTGTTTGGTAGCCATTACCATGGTCAATCATCACCATAATGCCGTATCCACCGCCGATCGGACCGGAATAAATCACAGTTCCGCTGTCAGACGCGTAAAGCGGCGCACCTTCAACCGCGCCAATATCCAGCCCTAAATGTCCAGACCAGAAATCATTGCCGGAGACAGAACGCCCCGGCGCAGGCCAGATAAAGCCGCCCGAACCGATAACTGCATAATCCCATGCACACCCACCGGGGCCACTGATGACCTTCTTCACACCGGAACCTTTCGAATATTCGAACGTGACCGGGCTGATTATTGCAGTTTCACGATAAGCGTCCGGAAGCAGCACAAATTCACCGGTCTTGATGACCGGATTGGTAATATCGAGCTTGTTAGCCGGGTGTGCAAGTATTGATTTGACAGTTACATGATATTTGTTGGCAACTTTCTGCAACTCGTCATTCTCTTTCCATTCGTAATAAATACCGTTACCGGGTGGAATGATCAACTCGTCTCCAACCGAAATATTATGCACATCATCATGCAGAACGTTGTAATTCGACCACAGAATCGTTTCCGGCTTTAAATCAAAATGCTTTGCGATCCCATAAATTGAATCACCGGATTCAATGGTATACGTCTGCGAAACGGTATTACCGCGGTCCGGTTTGCTGGTATTAATCAACTCGTCGCGCTTCAAAGATTGCGCGGTTGGTACCACAATGGGCGCCAGCGAATCTGGCAGCGCTTCATTTGATTCCACCGACTGCACCAGATTCGCGCCTTCTTTGGCTGATTCTTCCGCCTGATTTGCCGTTCCGCGAATGAACGGCGTCCGTTGTACCATCACAATGCCCATGAAGAATACGCTGATCATCGCGATTCCCCACAGCAAAACCGACACCCAGCGCGGAAGTCCTTCTTTCCGGCCCGGTCGGTTGTTCAAAGATCTCACATATCCTCCGTCAAATTATCCAGGAACGCGGCATTGTCTTTTGCCTTCATCATCCGTTGGATAATTGCCTCCGTTGCAACTGCTGTATCCATTCCAGCTCCCTGCGGTGGCTGGCTGATCATCTGCATGTACATCCGCCGCATCAACCACACCCGCGGCATCAGATCCGGACCGAGCAGCAGATCTTCCCGTCTGGTGCCTGACTTTTCAATGTCAATCGCCGGGAAAATCCTGCGTTCCTGTAACTTCCGGGAAAGATGGAGCTCCATATTCCCGGTTCCTTTAAACTCTTCATACACAACGTCGTCCAGACGGGACCCGGTATCCACCAGCGCAGTTGCCAGGATCGTCAGCGACCCGCCTTCCTCAATATTCCGCGCCGCACCGAAGAATCGTTTGGGGGGATAAATTGCGGAAGGATCCATCCCACCGGAGAGCGTTCTGCCGGAGGGGTTCACAACCATATTATACGCACGCGCCAACCGTGTGAGCGAGTCCAGCAGAATCACCACGTCCTTGCCCACTTCAACCAGTCGTTTGGCTCGTTCCAGTGTGATTTCTGAGGTGCGCACGTGGGATGTTACCGGCTCGTCAAAGGTCGATGCCGATACTTCCGCGTCCACCGAACGATCCATATCAGTGACCTCTTCCGGACGTTCGCCGATTAAGGCTATGATCAAATGAACTTCAGGATAATTGGAAGAGATGGCGTTCGCTACCTGCTTCAGGATCGTAGTTTTACCGGCTTTTGGCGGAGATACAATCATACCGCGCTGTCCCCGGCCAATCGGTGCAATCAGGTCGATCATGCGTGAGGCAAGACTGCCCTGTTCGTATTCAAGATTAAAGCGCTCATCCGGAAAAATAGGTGTCAGCGACTCAAAGGTCCTGCGGTTCTTGGCAACTTCCGGTGTTTGACCATTGATCGTCTCTACGCGCAACAGGCCATAGTGGCGCTCTGAATCACGCGGAGGTCGTACAAACCCGATCACCAGATCGCCGCTGCGCAGATCATAACGGCGCAGTTGAGCCTGGGAAACATACACATCTTCAGGGCCAATTTGATAATTGGTCCGCAGGAAACCTATTCCTTCGTTCATGATCTCGAGGATTCCTCCCCGAATTTCCTGTCCTTCTTTTTCGCCTTCGGTTTGACGAATTTTCACCACCAACGCGTCTTTCTTCAGGCGTTGGTAATTGGGAACTTTCAGTTCCCGGGCGATTTTTCGCAGTTTGGCAAGGGATAAGTTTACAAGTTCTTCAGTTTTCATGTTTAAATCATTCCTGGGTATAAAATAGCTTCCTTAAAAGCTGGAAAAGGTATTTTTGTCAGTTTTTTAGTTTGGGCATCCAAGATTTCTATGCAGGCTTGCAGACAAGGTGAAGTCAGTTGGATTTTCAAATAGGCGTGAGTCCGTTTCTAAAGTCAAGGCAGTGTTATTTTCATCAAAAACAAGATCTGGATAAACAGATTATAGCATGGAATTATTGCAAGAGGTAATTCCTATGAAGAATATACGTTAAACCGACTCAGGAAGTTTCAATCCTGGAGTATTTTTCCATTCAGCAATCAGCTCCTGAACGCGCGGATACGATTTATAGTGGCCGCGATAGCTTTCCGGAAGCATGGATGCAATCCGGCACATCAATTCGTCTGTCCCGCGTTGCATGGAAGCTTCACGATCAGCCATATCAATTGGATCCATAACCACCGGAGGAGTGAAATATATCTCAATTTTCGGTTTGCGGAAATGTTTGAAATCATTCAGGAAATCTTCGGTACCGGTGATTGAGCCCGTGCAGACCGGGACGCCGGACTTCTGCGCCAGCATCACAATGCCCTGTTTCCCTTCGATCAGCTGCCCGGTACGGCTGCGGGTTCCCTCCGGAGCGAGGATAAAAAGGTTTCCGGCTTTCAGCCAGTCTAAAGCTTTTTTAAAAGCGGTGAAATCCGCCTTAGATCGGTCAATCCAGATCATTTCGCTGTCCTTGACGACCTGCCTCAGGATTGGCCAGCTCCGATAAGAATCCGCGATAAAGGCTGCCCAGTCATCTCTGCGACCGTTGGTACAGAACAGGGGGAAGTCGATCCTGCTCATATGATTGAGCGCCATAATCAGCGGTCCGTCTTTCGGAATAAAATCCAAATTCTCCATACGGACATCGGTCAACAATCTATACAGCCGGTCAAAAAAAGCAATTAGAAATTTTCTGGTAAATATTCTCATGATGGGCTCAATCAGACAAAAGATACTTTCCAAAGAACCTGCTCATTATAAAGGATTCTCTGGAAAGTATCCGTTAATCTATGAATCAGTTCTGTTTTTCTTCGATCTTCACGCTGAGAACCAGGGTGCCTGCTGCGAGATTCTCAGCCACATCCAGACCTTCGACGACTTTGCCGAAGATGGTGTAATTTTCAGACATTTTTGCAAGTTCTTTGGTCACTTCTTCTGCAATGCGTTCCTCAGTTAATTTATGCTCTTCGCTGGCAGTTTCATTTGATTTTGAAATTGCCTTCTGATAGTAATCGCTCAGACTGAAGGTGATAAAGAACTGGCTGCCGTTTTTATCTGCACCGGAATTTGCCATTCCAACCCACCCTGGTTCACCATAGGCCAGATCATTGGTCTCATTGGCAAACTGGTAACCCGGAGTACCAACACCCGATCCACTGGGATCGCCGCCCTGAACGACAAATTCAGGAATCTGGCGGTGGAAAATTGTCCCATCAAACCAGCCTTCGTTCGCCAGGAAAATGAAGCTGTTGACCGCCAGCGGAGCTTTATCCGCGTAAAGCTCCATGACAATCTGACCTTTTTCGGTATCAATGATCGCACGATACTGTTTGGCGGTATCCACTATCATGGGGGGACATTCAGAATACAGTCGTTTCTGCAGCTTGAACAGCTCAAGGAAATTTTTCAGCGTAGCTTCATCCATGCTTCCCTGATAGAAATTCCAGTTCAGGAAGACGGTTGGGGTGCCGTTGATAATACCCGTAGCGACGACTTCATCAAAAGCGCCGTCCACCTTGCTGCGCAGTTCCGGATCAGCAAAATCTTTTTCCCATTGAGCCATATCAAGTCCTTCGATCGATTTTGGGAAATTCTCTTTCAACCAGGCTTCAAACTCGTCCAAAGTCTCCAAAGTTGACCAGATCGTGGCATTCATGTAGAGGACATCTTCGGCTTCAAAGAATTTCCCCTGTCGTCCGGCAGCATCTGCAGCATAAGCAGCCATCGGAGCTTTTTCGTGAAAATTCAAAGGGAAATGCCGATATACATAACGAACCTGGTCCGGATACTTTTTCTGGAATTCTGCTAAAGCTAAACCGGCGCGGGCGCAATAAGAACATTGAAAATCTGCATATTCAACAATGGTAAGCGGAGCATCTTCCGCCCCAATGCTCCAGTCCTCATCGCTGACTGGAGGAAGAACCGAGGTTACCTGCTCGTCTGGACCGATTGGCGGGACGATGGTGCATTCCATTTTTTGAGATAAATCCTGCGGCACGGTAAAAGGCACCCAGCCTTCATCCTGTGCAAATACGGATGATGTTAAGATCATGGTGAAGAGGATAAAAAGCCCTGCAATCGTACTTATTTTCTTCATCGTTGTTTTTCCTTTCAAGAAACGAAAAGTTATCTGCTGTCCTTTTCCATTTTAACGTGGATTAAGAGAGAATCGTTCATTTAATATCATTTTAAGAAAGCTGCGAGCTCCGGCTATTGAGCCGTTCAAGCAATATCCGATAGATGTCCGCGCCGACGCTGACAGCTTCTTTGTCCGCATCAATCACAACCCACCGGTCGGGTTGAAGCGCTGCCAATTTCAGATAACCCTCACGAACGCGCTGATGAAATTCCAGCTGATAATCATCCATCCGGTTCCATTCATCCCGGTTCGAGATGCGACGCTGCAAGCCTTTTTCAGCAGGCAGATCCAGTAAAAACGTCAGATCCGGCCACAGATTACCGGTGGTAAAGTTGAGAAGATCCGTCAATGTTTTCAGGTCAAAACCATGCCCATATCCCTGATAAGCCAACGTTGAATCGGCATAGCGATCACTGATCACAATCTTTCCCTCCACCAGGGAGGGCTTGATGATCTGTTCCACCAGCTGCGCCCGCGCCGAACAGAACAACAGGATCTCTGTGCGCGGGAACATGCTTTTGTTCTTCATGTTCATCAGGATCGAACGAACCTGATTGCTGATTTCCGTACCACCCGGCTCACGCGTAAAGACGGCATCAAAGCCGTCCCGTTTCAGTTGTTCCAACAACCACTTTGTTTGTGTTGATTTTCCGGAACCATCCGGCCCTTCCAGCGTTATGAACATTATCTAATCCGGGTTTTGAAAGATTCGAATACGGCGTTGCGGTTCTTTGCCGTACGATTGGGAGAGCAATCCGGCATCGCGAATCAGCATATGCTGCCGTTCACGGATATCCATTTCTGCGGGTGTAAGATCCATCCAGGCGACTTCGCCGCGTTTTACCGCTTCAATCGCCGCTGAGGTCTCCTGCTCCACATCATCCCAGTTGGCAGCCTGATGCTGCACTGTAACATCAAACAGGTTGGCAAGCGAATTTTCCAGTTGCGTAACTGTATTCGATCGTAAGACATAAATCGGAATATTCCGATCCTCAGCTTCGACAATGACCGACTGACGATTGCGGTAATATGGCCGCAGCGTCATCAATATGTCAGCTTCATCGACGGAATTGACCACCAAAATCGGCACATCCAACCGCGAGGCAGCCTGCGCCAGACGATTGCGCGCCACACCATGCGGATAAATCTTCATCGGTTTAGGCGAGGCAGCTTTTCTGGCCACTGTGGTCAGTGGCCGACGCTGATTTCTGAGCAGCTCATCATCAGCCATATTTTGCTGATTACTGCTGCTTTTCTTCCGACTTCCGTTTCCGTTATCGTAATGAGGTTTAGTCTGCCCGGTTATCTGGATAATATTACGGGTCTGGCGAGAGGAAGCCTGGGTAGTGTTGAATGGATTGCCGGTGTTGTTGCTGGGCAGCACCGGTGCCGGCGCCTTCTCATGCACAATCTTGCCATTGGAGGTAATATGGCGCATCTCCGGAAACAGCTCAATCCCTCGCACCAACGCATCAACGGCAGCTGCGACATCCTGATAGATAATCACGGTATCACGTTCAACCAGCTCAACCAGCACTTCGAAAGTCGGTGGTGAGCGCCGTTCCAGCACTGTTTTCTGCGTTCCGCGTCGCCGTGCCTCTTCATCCGAGAGCGTCACAGATTCAATTCCGCCAATCAGATCTGACAGGGTTGGGTTCATCAACAGGTTGGAGAGGGTGCGTCCGTGCGCCGTTCCGATCAGCTGAACACCGCGTTCCGCGATTGTCCGGGCTGCCATCGCTTCCAATTCGCGCCCAATCTCATCAATCACAATTACTTCAGGATTATGATTTTCAACCGCTTCAATCATCACTTCATGCTGTAAGTTGGGCTTTGCCACCTGCATCCGGCGCGCTTTTCCAACCGCAGGATGAGGAACATCCCCATCACCACCGATTTCATTGGAGGTATCGACGATCACCACTCGTTTGGTATCTGCCAAAACGCGCGCAGCTTCGCGCAGCATGGTCGTTTTCCCAATACCCGGCCGGCCTAATATCAGGATGCTCTTATTGCTCTCGATGAAATCTTTAATAATCTCAAGCGTGCCGAAAACCGCACGTCCCACCCGGCAGGTGAGCCCTACAATTTTTCCCCGCCGGTTGCGAATCGCAGAAATCCGATGGAGAGTTCGCTCCAGTCCGGCACGATTATCCAGATCAAATTCACTGATCTTCTCCGTGATTTTCTCCAGATCCTCTTCTGTGATGTTTTCATTGGAAAGCCTGGCTTCCCCCCTGACATACCGTGCCAGCGGAGGTCTGCCTAAATCGAGTACCACCTCGATCAAATCTTCAAGCTTTCCATTTTTGGTGATTTCATGAGCAATCCGTTTCGGGAAAACCGAGACCAGCGCCTGAATATCATCTAAGTTTTTTTCATTATTAGTCATTTTGCTTTTTTATCGATGTAAATTGTCTTGAACCTGCCGGCTGTAAAACCGGATTTTCAGCAACACGCACCAGAAAATCATCTGTAATGGCAACTGCCAGATTCTTGATGAAAATCTGCTGTTTGCATTCCGTCTGAAAGCCATCCATTTCAAAGGCATCAAGCAGCCAGGCCTGAAAGCCGGGGATCAACACCCGCACCTCAAGCTCTTTTGCCTGCAGCAGTTGCGCTGCCAGGCTATGAATCAAGCCCGCCGGATCCTCTTCGCCAGGGTGGAAGATTGGCTCGATATACAGTTTATTAATCCGATCATCGGTCACTTTCGCAATCGCACGGAAGTGGTTGTCCTGTTTCACTGAAAACACATTGCCGCCTGCCCAGTCGCGCCCAAGCGGTTTGATTGCCGCGGGAATCTGAGATTCATAGAATAAATCAACCGCGTTGAACGGTTCCAGCACTGCCGGTTCCCAGTCAACCGCTTTTTTATCCCCGCTGACGATTTTACGCAGCACTATTTGCCGGTGAATAATACTGAACCCTGCCTGACGAAAAGGAGCTGTCAACCAGTGACCTTCGTCGATGATTACAGCACAGCTTTCCATGCCCATCAGTCCGGCTTCCTGAATCAGGAATTCAAGCAACACTGCCAGATCTGCATTGACCGCTTTGCTGCTTTCTACCAGCCAGGTGAACCAGGCGACTTTGTTTTTCTCACTGGTTCGGATTTGTCCACACCAGGAATAATTGACGGGTGATTCCATCGTAATGGCCATTGATTCGCCTGGTACCAGCTTGAAGGAATCCATCAATGCACTGACAAACGAAATCTGATTATTGGTAAATCGGATACGATTGCAGAGACAGTAGGATTTGATTTCTTTTTCAAGAAAAAACTTGATATCGTAGAATCGGAATGACCGAACGCGCGTCACTTGGCTGGATTGCTTCCTCTTAATCTCTTCTCTTTAATATCCCAAAAATCACTACAATTGCCAACCCGGCAACCATCATCCCAACACCCACAATTGCCAACAGCGGGGATCGCCTGGTTGCAGGCTCGTTGGTAGCCTTGATTTCCTCAAAAGCGGCCTGTTTTTGTGAACCAAAATTTACCTGAACGGTATCGCCTGCTTTAATTTTAATGGCGTAATTCATATTGGTCGTAGCGTTGTATTCGTTTGGAGGTGCAACGCTGATGTTGTAATCGCCTTCGGGAACCTCTGGGAAGCACAACAAGTCAATACCAGTGGTCAGCCCGCTAAAGTTTTCCATCCCACCTCGCTTGGTAATACTAACCGCACCACCGGCGATATCGCGTTCGGTTTCCTCAGCCATTCCGTTCCCATTAATATCATCGAACAGTCGGATACACAGTTCCGCGTTGCCATTGTAAAGGGTGGAGGTAGGGAGAATTGGTGTTGGTGTCGGGGACGGTCCTGCCGTAGGTGTAGCAGTTACCACACGACCCAGTGAAATCTGTTCGCCGGCAATCAGCGTACAGTTCACATCCAGATTGTTCATCTGGCGAATCGTCTCAACATCAATTCCCATGCGCAACGAGATGCTGAGGCAGGTATCGTTCTGAGTCACCGTATAGAGAATGTTCCCATCCAGATTGGGAGTCGGCGAGGTGAGCATCTGGCCCGCCGGAGCCGCAGTCACTGGAGCAACCATCAGCAGGCAGAAAATCAGTAAGAGTAGAATCCACCCGCATTGATAAAAGAACGGTTTTTGTAAGGATCCGGAACGCTTACAATACGAAGCAGTTTTATTCGATTGCATCATTTTTGATTATATCATTTCAAAATATTTTGCCATGATGGGCAGCATAGATCATTGCATCGGCAGCCTGTAAATTTTCTGTAATATCTGACCCCAACATCATCGCCAGCTCCTGACGGTTGCCTTCGCTGTCCAGCTGCTCCACCACTGTTCGGGTGCGTCCGTCTTCCACCTGTTTCGTAACCCGAAAATGGCTGTCATTGTAGGCAGCGAGCTGCGGCAGGTGCGTGATGCATAAAATCTGATGGGATTTCGAAAGCGCGCTGAGCTTTTCACCCACAATCGAGCCA
>JAAZKE010000085.1 GCA_012799995.1 Chloroflexota bacterium
AAACCCGGATCAACCTAATCAGTGATTGTTTCTACCAGCAATTTGCCTTGATCCGAGCCTGATACTACTACCGTTTCGATAAAGTTGACTCTCGTGGATGTCTGAGTTTTGACAGCAGGAAGATAGTTTTCTGTGTAGCCCTTTAGTTGATAGTTTTGGGTAGAAGTTTTATGAGCAGATTCCCACAGAACGTGAACCTGCTGCCTGACCATCTGGCTTGCAAATGCAAAACCAGCAGCATGGATTGCCGATCGCATACGGGCTGCGCGATCCCGCCTGATTTTTACGGGAACTTTGCCAGTCATTCGAGCGGCGGCGGTTTGCGGACGTTCGGAGTAAGGGAAAACATGACCGCCATTAAACCCTGTCTCATTGATGAAATTAAGCGACTCTTCAAATTCCTTTTCAGTTTCGCCTGGAAACCCACAAATCAGATCGGTGGTCAATGAAAAGTTGGGGTAACTGGATCGAATCGCCGCCATCTGTTTTTTTAATAACTCAGGATCCGTTCTCCTGTTCATCCGTTTGAGAACCGACTTCGAGCCAGACTGAATCGGCAAATGCAAATGCGGACAGAGGCGCGAATTTTCCCATAATTCCAGAAAATCATCGTTCAAATCCCACGGCTCCAGCGAAGACAGGCGTATGCGCTGGATATCACTCTGTTGCAGCAACTGCTTGATCAGCTCAACCAACGTCAATCTTTCACGAAAGTCATGCCCCCAGGCGCCAAGATTGACCCCTGTAAGAATGATTTCTTTTACACCTGCTTTTTCCGCGCGATGCACATCTGCCAAGATCGTCTCCAGAATAGTGCTGCGGGATTTGCCGCGTGCCAGCCTTGTCAGGCAAAAGGTGCAGAAGTTGTCGCAGCCATCCTGTGCCTTAATAAATTTTCGGGTGCGGTTCCGCTGCCCTGGTATGGAAACTCTCACTGTCAGCGGTTCTTTTTGGTTTGATTCAGCTTCGCCCAGGAGCCCTTGAACCAGGCTTGTTTTTTTATCGTTTGAAACTATCTGAAAAACACCTGACAACAATTCGTCATTCTCAGAAACGGTTTCTGACAAACAGCCAGTAACAATCACTTTCGTACTTGGATTTTGCTTCAGTTTGCGTATTTTTCCGCGCGAATCCGAGGCAGCCGCAGCTGTTACTGCACAGGTGTTAAGCACCGCATAATCCGCTTCTGCTGGATTATCCGTTAATTGAAATCCGCGCTGTAAAAAATCAAACGCAATTATCTCAAGCTCCGCCTGATTCAGGCGGCAGCCGACCATATCAAGATAAACTTTCAAACTATTCCTTCGATTGAAAAACCTACCGGATCAGCTTCCCAAGTTCAATCGCCTTATCGTAGCAAGCCTGCATTCCATCCGAAACGGCGCTTCTGAGACCGGCGCTCTCCATCACATCCAACGCTGCTGCAGTAGTCCCCCCTGGAGAAGTCACTTCGTTCCGGAGCTGCACGGGGTGACAATCACGGCTTTCAAGATAAATTGCCGCTCCTTTCACCGTCTGGAGTACGCAACCGGTCGCCTCTGTTCTTGGCATCCCCAGGCGTACCGCAGCATCGATCATAGCTTCGATGAAAAGATACACATAAGCCGGGCCGGAACCGGATACCGCTGTGATCACGTTCAGCATTGACTCACTCGGCACTTCGGTAGCAGTCCCGATCGCATTTAAAAGGTCCCGGGCAAATTCACGTTGATCCGGTAAGACTTCGGATGTAGCATACCAGCCGCAAAATCCCTCCCGTATCGCAGCGGGTGTGTTGGGCATGATTCGAATCACTTTGTTATGGTTGAGCTTTCGTGAAATGGTTTCAATCGGAATGCCTGCGACAATAGATAAGATCAAAGACGAGTCAGGCAGTTCTTTTCCAAAGTCATTTAATACCGGATCCAGATATTGCGGTTTCACCGCCAATAAAACAGCTTCACTGTTTTTGGCTGCCTCGGAAATCGATTCTACGCCGTTTACACCAGTTTCTTTTATTACTTTACCCATCTTTTCCTGGTTGACATCGTAGATCGCGATTTGATCCGCTCTCACAACACCAGCTTCGATCACACCTTTCAGGATCGCTTCTCCCATCATGCCAACACCGATGATTGCGAGCTTAAAGTTCATTCTATTCCTCCACCAAATTTACTCCATCGACCGAATACAGCCATGGGTAATAGTCGTTTGCCAACCTGTTCGCGTAAACAAACCTCGCCACATTCCAGTTCACCCGCACCCGCAGGAATTATTTCTTCCAACGCCTGTCCAATCGTGATTGAGGAAGCCTTGACGGCGTAGGCAGTTAGCAAAATAAAGACAGCATCGTCAGCCAAAATCCGTTTACAGGCAGCCAAAAGAGCGGGTAATCCGCGATAAAACTCCCAGACTTCCCCTTTCGGACCACGACCAAATTTAGGTGGATCCAGAATAATCCCCTGATAACAGCTGTTCCTGCGTGCCTCGCGTTCCACAAACTTCAATCCGTCATCCACAATCCAGCGAAACCGCTCTGGGTTCAGGTTCGATAATTTCTGGTTCTTTTTTGCCCATTGAATCGCTTTTTTTGAAGCGTCGAGGTGAGTGACAGTAGCACCAGCCTGAGCTGCTGCCATAGTGATAGCTCCGGTATAGCCGAACAGGTTTAGAATGCGCATCGGTTTCCCCGATTTTTTAATTTGGTCTTGCACCCAATCCCACTGGCACGCCTGCTCTGGAAAGATTCCAAGGTGCTTGGAATTGGAAAGCGAGAGTGAAAACCGTAATTTCTTGTAGCCAACTGTCCATTCGTGTCCAGGTTTGAGCGTTTTGGACTGCCAGTGACCGCCATTTTCCTCAGGCGATGGGACAAATTCTGCAGCAGCTGCCCCCCATTCTTTTGCATTCAGACTTGGTTGCCATACCGCTTCCGCTTCAGGTCGAATTACGCGATGCGGTCCAAATATTTCCAGCTTTTTGCCATTGCCACTGTCGAGCAATTGATAATCAACCCAATCGGGTGATTCCAATACGGTTATTGTGTGCTTTCGGGGTTCGGTCATATCAAGTTAAGTATACTCAGATTGAGAGATGAACCATGAAATTCAAGCCAAAATTTTCGCTTCAAAATTTGTATAATATTCCACTCCATATTGGACAGTGTCTGAAAAAACAACAGGAAACGGAAGCATCCGTATATTGGGATTGCGCGCAACCAAAATGGGGATATATCGGTAATAAAGCGGTGCTGAAATGCAATAAGAGACGAAACGATATTTCCTTTTGGCTCAAGCGCTGTAATGGGGAATCCGTTGTTTTATTTACAGCGGGAATTTGGTAAACAGGACCTGTTTATTAAATTAACAAAGCACAATTAACAGAGTCAGAATAAAACGGGAAGGCATCTTTCGATACAATTTATCATAAAAACTTTCGATCAAAAGAGGGTTCTTGATATAAATATATTTATTAAGAGAGAAAGATAAATTGAAGGGAGAATTCGGCCAGGATCTTTCGGGCGAGATGAAATTGTCGTGCAGGTAATTTTTCTTTCAGATGCGAAAACGATTCTGTTGGATATCGTTTCATGGATTTTTTTCCATCTCTCAATTGGATACTGGTCTTCCACGATCAATATTGAGAGATTCGATCCCAATTTCCGGCTGTTTCAGACGATGAAATGGGAAGATGGCGGGGAGATTTATAACAGAATATTTAAGGTTAAAAAATGGAAAAAGTACATTCCTTCCGGAGCAAAGCTTTACAAGGGCGCCTATCAAGTAAAGCATATACAGGAAATAACAGTTGATAACCTCAAAATCTGGATACGGGAGAGCTGCCGGTCAGAATACTGCCATATCATTATGTTCTTACCCTGTTTCCTTTTTTTTCTATGGAATTCCGCAGATGTTGGCTGGTGGATGGTTACCTATGCCTTTCTCAACAACCTCGTCCCGATTGTAATGCAGCGCTATAATCGGCCGCGGGCTCAAAGATACCTGAAAATATTGGAAACCAAGTTGAAAAAGGCTGAAATAGAGCAGGCTCAACCGCTGTTAAAAAGCGGGAATGAAGAGATTGCGGACAGGAATCTCTTCGATGAGAATGGTTTGGAGAAATAAAATGACCGGCAGGGTTGATTATCTGTTTATAGGGATGATCACCAAAGGCCTGTTGCTGTTCATTGACGAACCACCGCAGAGTGACAAACGAATCGTTATGGCAGAATCCATGACCTAGCCCGGTGGACCAGCCTACACGGCTGCTGTCGCCTGCGCCGAGCTTGGCAGCAGCACCGGATTTGTAACCGTTATTGGCGATGATGAAAACGGACAGGAATTGCTTTTAAAAGTAAAGCAAAATCCATTCTCTGATGTCAAAGCCAGACTGATAAAAAACGGAAAAACACCCTTCAGCACTATCCTCATCGAACCGAATGGCAAACGTCTCATCGCCAGTAATCGTGGCTGTATCGACCAATTGAAAGCAGAAGCATTACCACGCAAAGCAAAGATCATTCACTTTGGTGGTCTTTACTCAGAGCATGTGCCTTCCATTGAGCCTTCTATAAACAGAACTCGAACGCGTTGATTTCTACTGGAATTCCACCCAGATTCCAGAATAGGTCAGTCTGTTGTATCTGGTGGGTTCGGGACTGATTTTCTTTCTCCTCTCAGTGTGGATAAACTTCTACAGAAAAGATTAACGGAATCCCTCTTTCAGCGATTCTTTTATTTCGTAAAAGCATACTCAATCAAAGTCGCAGAAAACCTGAATGGACAGGATTTTTTTAAGCAGAGTTTCAAAAAACCCTTAGGAAAGGATTATCCTTAACAGGTATGCAATAACCGGATCGGAGATGTGGACATTCCTGGTCAATCACCACAGGAAATTCCTTTCTGATAAGGGTCTGAAAGAAGAGGCTGATAGAACAGCAGCATACCTCAAGTCATCTGATGAAGTATGGCGTAAGTATTTGAATGATGCTTCTGAGGCTATTGAACGATTCTGGCATTTACGGAACACAGGAGGGTAAATATAACATGGCATGTATCTTTGGGCACAAATGGGACGGCTGCAAATGTTCTAGGTGCGGAAAAACGAGAGATAAGGGGCACGATTTCCAGCTGGAAAAAGGCAAATGTTCTGAAAGATGCAGCATTTGCGGCAAAACCCACGTGTTGGAACATCAATGGAATGGCTGTAAGTGCGTGCGCTGCGGAACGACCAGAGACGAGGGACACGATTTCCAACCGATAGAAGGCAAATGTTCTGAAAGATGCAGTATCTGCGGAAAGACACACCCGTTGGAGCATCAATGGGTTGGCTGCAAATGTGTACGCTGCGGGACAGTCAGAAATATAAGGCATAATTTTCAGCGAGAAGAAAACAAGTGTTTTGAAAGATGCAGCATCTGCGGTCAAATCCGCCCGTTAGGTCATCAATGGAATGGCTGCAAATGCCAGATCTGCGGCGAGGTCAGAGATGAGAAACACGATTTCCAACCGATAGAAGGCAAATGTTCTGAAAAATGCAGCATCTGCGGAAAGACCCGCTCGTTGGTGCATCAATGGAATGGCTTTAAGTGTGAGCGCTGCGGAGCGACCAGAGATGAGGCGCAAATTCGAAGAGATGAATTGCAGAATCGCCAAGATATTGCGCGTGTTTCAGCTCTGCGAGAATTAGGATTGAAGACTCACAGCAGTCTCGAAATCGATAAGTGTGCCCGCGAACTGAACAGCATTGCCCAGCGAGGCGGATCAGCGGGGCACCGTGCAAACTTAGCGTTGAGAGACATTGTGTTGGGCAATCAATATACCGGCTGGGATACACCGAAAATCGCCGGGTATATCACAGAGCAAGAGATCGCTTCCGATCCCGCTATTCTTCGTATGCTCGAGACGGTGGAGGGGTTCAGCAGCAAATTCGATGATGCCATGACCGCACAGGACAGCGGTATCGGCCGTTCGGTGTAATTGGTGTGAAGATAACTTGGTAGAATAATCGGTGTTTTTATCACTGGAACAACAGGCATCCCTATTGCCGTTCTGGGTCTGTTGTTGTGGACAAAGGAAAAGATCAACCTGCTTCACGATTATCATGTTGATAAGGTTAAACCGAAAAACAGGAAAGTATTTTGTAAACAGTCCGGGATCGGCCTCATCGTGATAGGAGTCGGCTTGATAATAACTGCTGTGATCCTCGGTATCACAGATTCCGCTTACAGTTTTATTTGTTTTGCTGCCTGTTTCGCTGTGGGGTTGATCATGCTGATTGCAGCTGGGAAGAAATACAATCGGCAATATACGATGATCTCGGCGATGGTGTAGACCTCATTTATAAGACAAGGCAGAAGAATAATGCTGCCGGAAATTTGATGATTACAGGCAATTGCGAAACTCGTTCTACGAGTGAACGCTCCTGACTAAAATGTATATGCATGCCGGCCTTTGTTGTGAAGGATATGGCGGACATTCGCACAAAATCGATTTGTCCGAAGTCACCAAACGAATGAAGGAAATTGAAATCACTTATCCGAGTTATTGAGATCGTTAACTTTAAGCAAGAAATCCAGTGAAGGAACTTCATTCTCCCTGGATTTCGCAGATATTCCCAATATTAATGATTACAGACACTTACGAAAAGACTATTTAAACATTTCTCAGTAAGTTTTCAATCTTCGGCAATGTTCATCGCCACTTCAATCATTTGTAAGAATGAAGTTTCGCGCTCCTGCGAAGAAATTTCTTTTTTCTGTTCCAACAGATCAGAGATCGTACAGATAGCCAGCGCCTTCTTCCCCGCAGCTGCTGCATTCATATAGAGCGCCGCAGCTTCCATCTCCACCGCCAAAACACCAACTTCGCGCCATTTCAGTGTTACTTCAACACCGCCCGCCTGGTAAAAAACATCCGAAGATAACAGGTTTCCAACACGATATCGGTAATTCCTGCTTTCACATTGCGCAACAGCCTGAGAAAGTAACCCATAATCAGCGATGGGTGCAAATGAACCGTGAATTCCAAAGGAATTAAAATAATTGGAATCGGTACACGCTCCCTGCCCCAGTACAATGTCAAACAGTTCAAGGTCGGGATCGATAGCACCAGCTGATCCTACCCGAATTATCGAAGATACTTCGCTGAAATTGAACAGCTCAAACGAGTAGATGCCAATGGAAGGCATTCCCATACCGCTCCCCATCACTGACACTCTTTTTCCCAGATAGCTGCCTGTGTATCCCTGTACTCCACGAACATTATTCACCAGTTTGGCATTGGTCAGGAATTTTTCTGCAATCATTTTTGAGCGCAACGGGTCGCCCGGCATCAAGACTGTAGATGCAAAGTCTTGAGGTGAGGCGCTGATATGCGGACTGAGAGGTTTATTCGTCATGCATGTCTCCTTTTAAGGTTTCCCATTTATCACGAAACTTTTATAACTGAATTTGATCACTAATTATAAAACCTGATTCGCTCAATAAAATTATCGACAGGTCGCTTCTTCTGTACCAGAAAACACCATGCTGCACTAAAACTTTGGGACTACCTCTTGAATCCTTTCTATTTTTTTTAGTTATATAAGTTTTGACAGCGTGTTTTCAACAACGCTATTGTATCTATTGCCAACCCTTTGACCGCCAGCGTTTTATAAGGGCGCGGACTGTTCGCTGCAACAAAGGTTGACAACAGCTCCGCAAACGTTTCAGAGTTGAGGGTATCTATTGTCGATCCTCGGAGGAAAGCGGCAGCATCCTCAGCGAATATTGATTTGGATGATACCGCTGCCAGCCATACCTGCGCTTCGTCAACGATATTTCGACTTTCGTCAAGCGAAAAGGAAACAGCCAAACCAATTCTGGTGATACTCACTTTCTTCCGATAACCCAGTTTCTGATAAACTGAAACGGTTGATCGGTCATTCCTGAGCGGGATCTTGAATCCAAGAATAACCTCGCGATCTCCCAATGTGGTTTTCCCTGAACCTGTGATTAATTCTGAAACCTTTCTATCATAAGTATACCCGTCCGCGCGAAGAACCTGTGCGTCCGCATCCAAAGCCATCAGCACCGGTTGGAAATCGGCGGAAGGAGAAGCATTG
>JAAZKE010000008.1 GCA_012799995.1 Chloroflexota bacterium
AAAAATCCTGCGATAAAAGGTGAAATAAGATACCTGGCACCTCCTGCAACGCTCACCATACCGCTTGCCTTTGAATATTCCTCCTTGGTAAGAAGATCAGTCACAGTTGCTTTGTAGGATGGCTCAAGAAGCGATGAAAATACGGAACTGACGAACACTCCTATACAGATCTGATACAGCGTTGCCTCTCCCCGCAGCATACAGACAAGGATATAAACAAGCCCAAGCGCCGACAGACCATCCCCTATCATCATGAGGAGCCGTCTGTCATATCGGTCAGCGAGCACTCCTGCCGGAACGCCCAACAGCAAGGTTGGCAGAAATGCCAGCAAGGTCACCAACGCCATGCTGCCGGCGCTTCCCGTCTTTTGAAATACATACACGCCAAGCCCAAAGCTGGTGAGCCCCCCGCCTATCGCTGATATCAGTTCTCCGCTCCAAAGAAGCAGGAATTTACTGTAGTTTGTTTTCTTTCTCACATGTTGCTCCTGAACCATTTTGTAACCGACAAGTTGTCGGTAAGAAGTTAAAATTTATGGGATTTACCGCAAATCACGATAAGTCCCATTGCCTATTTATCTGGAAAAGATCTTGATAATTGCCGCTGTAAGGCTGCCTTCCTTTGCACCGAGAATCCTCTCGGTATGATAGATAAAAGCCCTGCTCTTTTTTTCCTTTTGCCCGGAAGATAAGCAGGCAAGCTCATCAAAAGCAGTGTTCGAATAAATCACAATCATCTCTGCCGCATCCTCAGGGTATTTTGTATCAAATATGCCGATCGTATTCCCCTCTTCAATCAGCTTCGTAAACAAAGGAACCACTCCGTTGATAACGCTCTCCTGCATCTTCTGGTGAAGCAAAGCATTTTGGGGCTTATGCATCTGCGCCAATACCTCAACACCGACTCCGCTGTCTACATTCAACGCCAGAACTGATCCGGTAAGACGCTCCAGAAGCGGAATTTCCCGATCTGCAATGATCGCCGCTGCCTGTGCGATCTTTTTGCGCCTCATTCTCTCTACGATTGCATCAAGGATCTCTTCTTTGGATTCGAAATGGTAATACAGCGTACCGCGTGCAATGCCGATCTTATTAATAATGTCGTTTGTGCTGGCATTATCAAATCCTTTCTCTATAAACAGCTGCTCTGCCACGTCAAGGATTTCGTTTTTTCTCTCGTCTGCAGGCTTTACAACTCTCATGGTCTCTTTGATCCTTCCCTGTCTACAACCGACAAGTTGTCGGTTGATGAGTTTATATCATGATTTATCGCTTTTGTAAACCCGGAATGATATGACAATTGTTACGTAACGTCGCGTAATCCTGACTAATTCCAAAATTTCTCTGAATCTGATTCTGATTCTTCAAATGCTTGTTCTTGCCGAGGTGCTATATCTTCATTAGAGAATACAGCTTTCCCCTAAAACTTAGAATACCCCTGAGCAGCTGTTTTTTTGAAACTGTTAATTTGAATCAATCTCGGCATTCAATTTTGTGTTCTGATGCTGATATCGTGGTGTAGAATAAGGATATGTTCCTCCTTCCTATGAATTGATAACCTGACAAAGGAACATCGGTTATGAGCAAGATTTTAGGTCTTTTTAAATCGGTTTTTGTCGAGATGATACAGGATGTCCTTTGCGAAGAAGGCGGAGGACATGTTCGTGAAAAAATCGAAGAAACTCAGTTGAAAAACAGGCTCAGTGAAAACTTTGAGCGTTACTTTAAAGAGCGCTATCAATCTTTAACCATATCTGAAGACTTTGATTTACATGAGTTAAACGATCATTTAATAAAATACCTGTATACACGCGTGGCAATGTGTTTCATTGCCGACTCTTCTGAGAAAAGGTCATACTACAAAGACGCTCTGATAGCCTCTTCATACACGATAGCTGGCGCTGATACAAAAGCAAAACGACGAGGCGTCTATGCATATGTCGACTCTTTTCTGGAAGTGATCGAAAAAAACTTCATTTCAAAGGTAAATCGTAAAGACTGGTTTCTCGTTAATCGACAAACCGATGAGATTAAGCAAGCTTTAGCAACTTACATTGAGACTCAAAACGAAAAATTACAGGCGTTCATAAGCTATCACAACTCTTTTGCCGAATACATAGATTCAAAAAAACTGGAGCCATTAAAAAGTGACTCAAATAAAAACCTCTTAGATCCCAACCTGTTGTTTCACTACTTAAACCCTGAAATTGGTTTCGTCAGACGGGATGCTCCGTTTAAATTTCTGGATGAATTTTTAGATGATGATGCTGCCTTGCTTTGCCTGGCAATCACCGGATACGGAGGCATTGGAAAAAGCAGGCTGATGTATCAGTACATACGGGAGCTGCTCCATAACTTGGAATGGAAAGCTGTGATGTTGGACCGTTCTTCAGTCGATAGAGTGTGTGAATCCAAGGAGTGGAATTATCCTAAAAACTTGTTGCTGGTCATCGATTATGCCGCTGAAAAGGCAGAAATCATTGGGAAATGGATTCGAGCTATTCAGCAATCCCGCAGCTGCCCTCTCAAAATGCGCATTGTCCTGCTGGAACGCCAGGGGGTAACCAAGGCAAATGAGCAGACCATCCAACCTCTCTGGTACCAGCAAATATACGAGGCATCCGGCAAAATGCTGGGAAACATCCAATACCCGCCCCGGAATGGTTTTTATGAACTGCCTCTGTTCAATAAAGAAGAGATGTTCCAGGTGATGGACATGCATCCGCAGGCAAAGTCCAAGCTTACCCAGGCAGTAAAAAAGGAGATCTATAACAAAATTGTCAGCTTTTCTGACGGTTATCAGGACGAACGCTTCAATACACCTTTGATCGCCCTGTTGTTGGTGGATGCACACGTGAATGGCGAAGACCTCCCTGACCCTGAACAGTTGATGGAATATGTGATTAGGCGGAACAAAGATTCATGGGAGCGTACTTTTTCATCTTATGGTAAAAATGAAGATTTGGTAAAGGCTTTAGAGCGTTCGATGGTCTATGCAACCGCAACGGGTGGATGCGATCTTACCAAGTTGCCAGCGCCTTTGGCTGATGACAAAGAATTATTAATCGATACGCTTGAAATGGATGGAATGAACCAGTTGCCGGCTTTGATTGCCGGAGATGATCAACAACACCATCAATTAGAGCCTTTAAAACCGGATATTATTGGAGAGTATTTTGTACTTGATTACATTAACCGGAATCGCTACGCGGATAACTGTAAGGGAATGATTGAGGCTTGCTGGAAAAAGTCTGATGAGTTTTTGTCTTTCCTCATCCGTTGTGTGCGCAGCTACTTGGGTAAATTTCAAGTCCTGGTTTTTGAAGAACCGCCGATCTTGTTTCAAGGCGCTGATTCTGGTTATCAGTCAAGAGTATTGTTCGAAATGACTACACTGCCGGGAAAAAACCTCTGTCAAGAGGCTGTTAAGCACATAAATCGCTTATATCAGGAACGTAAAGAACTGCAACTGGCAAAAATTCTTGCAATGGGTCTGATCAACCTTTCCGCCAGTCAAGAGGAGGTTGAAGCCCGTCAAACTGTCGCTGAACTCAAAGCGCTCAGTGAGCGATGGCCTGGAAAACCGGAGATAGCGCTTGCTTATGCAAAGGGTCTGTTCAACCTTTCCTTTGAACAAAAGGATGTTAAAGCCCGTCAAACTGTTGATGAACTAAAAACGTTCAGTAAAAAATGGCCTGAAAACCCGGAGATTGCGTTTGAGTATGCAAAGGGTCTGGTCAATCTTTCTGCCAGACAAAAAGAGATAGCTGCTTGTCAAAAAACTGTTGATGAGCTACAAACGCTCAGTGAACAATGGCCTGAAAGTTCAGAGATTGCGCTGAGGTATGCAATGGGTCTGGTCAATCTTTCCACCAGACAAGAAGGAGTCGCTGCTTGTCAAAAAACTGTTGATAAACTAAAAGCATTCAGTGAACAATGCCCTGAAAACTCGGAGAGAATACTGATGTATGCAAGGGGGCTGTTCAACCTTTCCATTAAACAAGAGGAAGTTGAAGCCCGTCAAACTGTTGATGAACTAAAAATGTTCAGTAAACAATGGCCTGAAAGCTCGGGGATTGCGCTTGCGTATGCATTGGGTCTGGTCACATTTTTCGCCAAAAAAGGAGAGGATAAAGAGTTGATTGTTAGTGAGTTAAAAGAACTCTGTGATAAACACCCTGAAATCCTTGAGAAAACGCTGGAGTATGCAAAATCAGGCGTTAACCATCTAAAAGGACAAAATGAACCGGATGTCTTGCGTGCAATTCAAAAACTTGAGTATCTCATTCAGAACCTGGAAAAACGCCGATAATATCTGATCTGATTTTTCCCCAACGTTTCTACAGGTGATCCTTTTTTTAAGGAAAAGCATTTATTTTTACCATCCTCAAATTCATAGATGAATTGCTTTTAACCCCTTACTTATGTTACCATATAGGTAATATATTACCTATATGGGAGGCTGGGAAACGCTATGAAGTCTTTAATCCTTTATCGCTCAGAATACGGCAGCACTGAACAATACGCCCACTGGATTCAGGAAGCGTTATCTTCTGATTTGGATCGCTTCGATAATCTGGGAAAATACAACATCGAAGATTATGACCTTGTCATTGTCGGGGAAGGCGTTTATGCAGGGAAACTGAAGACGCCGAAGCAGTTGATTCCGATCATGGAAAAATATCCTGATAAAAAATATATCTTCTTTATGGTTGGAATAGCTGATATGGAAGATCAGGAAAATCGGAAAAATCTTTATGGTGATCTTACTAAAGCCATGGGGAACGCCATTGAGAAAACGAAGGTATTTTTCCTGCGCGGGGCGCTGGATTACAGCAGGCTGAACTTCAAACACAAAACCATGATGTGGATGTTGGTTAACTATCTGAAAAGAAAGCCCGAAAAAGATCTGCCAAAAGATGCGGATAAACTCATCAGCACGTATGGCAGGAGAGTCAGTTTTATCGATAAAGATTCTATCAAGCCGCTGATAAGATATGTAAACGGGGAATCTTCTGAATGAAATTAGACGATTATATTAAGCAAAAAGGGGAAACGACAGAAGGGAAGATGTCCGTCCTGTTTTTTTCTCTTTTTGTTATAACCAATCGCATTGAGACAATCTACAATGCCGGCATGGAAGAATTAACTTTAAAGCAGCTGATGCTCTTGATCCTGGTTTCCATTTCGGAAGGGGAGACCTTCACAAGATATGGACAGATCATGGGGTCTTCCAGGCAAAATATAAAGACCCTGGCTAATGCGCTTGAGAAAAAATCCTATGTTTCAATCAGACAGGATAAAAACGACCGCAGAGCCTGCGGTATCTTCTTAACGGATAAAACGGCAAAACATTTTAAAGATACGGACGATACCTATACCAAACAGATTCTTCGTCTCTTCTCAGAATTTACAGAGGATGAGATTAATTTATTCTCCACCTTTATTCCAAAACTTATGACAGGAATTCAAAAAATGGACAATACATGATCGTGAAACAGCTTAAAAACAGTACTATTCCTGATAGCCGTTTATAACGAGTTTACGACTTGTTTCAAATAAGATTGTTCCTGATGCCAAAAGGCTTCCTGTCAAAGGAGCCTCGTCCCATTCAAGCCCAACGATTCAGGATGATACCTTTTGGCAAACCGCTTCTAAAGGACAACCCGTGCAGTCCATTTTCTTTTTGCAGTGCTCCTTGCCGTTATGCACAATCAGGGCATGAAAGTGGTTATAGATCACTGCGTCCTGAGGAAGCTCATTTTCACAGAAGTTCTTCACTTCCATGTACGTCTTTCCGGCGTCAATCGGAAAACGTTTGAAGAACCTCATGGTATAGGCGTCTACTACAAAGGTTGGAAAATCAAAAGCGTAAAGAAGAATGGAATCCGCCGTCTCGTTGCCGATTCCCTGAACCTGTAAAAGTTCTGCGCGAATCTCCGGCAGAGGGCGGATTTTTATTAAATCAATGTCGCAGTCATAGCTCATAAACCATTCGGCAACGGCTTTCAGGTACTGCGACTTTTGCCTGAAATAACCCGCGGGACGGATAATTTCCTGAATTTCCTCCATTGACAAGTTCAGGATTTGCTCAGGGGTTAAATTTCCATCGAACCGCGCGATTGCCTTTTCTACATTTGTCCAGGCCGTATTCTGTGTAAGGATTGCGCCAACGATCACCTCAAAAGGCGTGTCAGCTGGCCACCAACGGAGATTGCCGTAGTGAGAATACAGCGTTTGATAGATTTTTTCCAGGTCCCGCAGCGACAGATTCTCCCTCTCTTATTCCGGATACCGATAGGTTTTTTTCCCAAGCGTGCTGCGGCCATAGTTGATAGCAGCGGTGGGGCAGTTGTGAAGGCATTTTAAACAATGATCACATGTGTTCTTTTTCCAGAAGGGACGACCTTGAAACAATTCAATTGCCTGAACCGGGCAATTCCGCGCACATTTCCCGCAACTGATGCATGCCTCACTTACCGTAAAAGGTTTCGTGTAACGGAATCTTGAATAGATGGCATGCACAATCCATCCCAACATTCTCGTAAGGCGTGAGCTGGAATAAGGTTTTACCTGTCCACTGAGGATTTGCTGGAGTCGGTTTTCTGCTGTGTACAGAAGTTGCTTCTGTACATCTGGTTCAGGCACCTTATGAAGAATCACATAATTTGTCACCATGACCAGATCGTAAACCTCAGCCTGTGGCAGATTGTTCGCCCGTAATACCCGGTTGAGAAAAAAGTCTCCTGAGCCAAGATAGCCGCCACAGGTGATGACTGCCACGATTTTATTGACATTTGAAAATTGGTGCAGTTTGAAGAAATCCTCGACCAGTTTGGACACGCCCCAAAAGCAGTTGTAGGTGACAATGAAGAGGGTTTCGCCGTCGGCCAATACATAACGCTCCTTCTCCTCTGCTTTTGCCATATCGATCATTTTGCCCGGGTAATGCCTGTTTATTTCCCGTGCGACGTGATAGGAGTTGCCGGTTGAGCTGTAATAAAGAATCATGATTAACTTCCCGAATTAAATGCTGATTTCCAGGTCTCTTGTTTTGTTGTTCAAGAACTTTCCCGCCGTATTACCTTGTCTAATTCTTTAAAAATCAGTTGCGGGGAAAACAACATTGTTTCACAATGCGATTTTCCCTGGAAACACGTTATAACACTGTTTTTATAATGCTTCGATATAAAATGTGCTGATTTTTTTGCAAGGAATTCATTGATTTTTGTTCCATGATAATAATAAATGTTAGTGTTTTGATTATCCAGATTATCTGATAATTGAAAATTTACCACGCCCTTTATGCAGTTGCGTATTGTGGTATCTGTCATAGCGTCAAGCACTTTTAAAAAGTCATCGAAAAAATCTTCCGGGCATGTCTTTCTTGCCTGTTCTAATGTCTTTTTATCCCTTTGTTGTGATTTATGGGTTACTTTCAAATAAAAATGAAGCATCATTTTTTCTGCAAAACGATTAAGAGCTGTAAGCGGGGAACCGTCAAAAATCAGGTTTTCGATTTTTAATCGACCGTTCTGCCACAGCGTCGCAGCGAAAACACCGCCCATGGACATGGCGTAAACAGCAAAGACATCTCTGCCGTATTTGGAAATGGAATAGCCTTCAAATTCTTCAGCGGTTTCAGAAAATGAAATGAAGTCCTCTGCATGATTTGGATAATGCCCGGGCATGATTGGAACAATAATGTGAAAATCACTCTTGTAATAATCTATATACTTATTCCACATTTGATAAGGCATTTGGAATCCATGTATCAGAACAATTTTTCTTTTTGACTTGTCACCAAATTCCAAGACTTCCAAATTTGCATCTCCCAGTAGATTCTAATTTAACCATAATTCAATCAGAAACATGGAAGCGGCTCAAGGCTTTATGGAAAATTGAAGAATTGAATAAAGCCTGAGCCGACCGGAAGTTTAACGTTCACTCAAATAACGCATGATTTCGTCTGAGGTCAATTTTCGTACTTCTGGGTGTTTTTCTGTTTTCGGTAGAATAACATTCTTCACACATTTGGTTCATTGCCTTCATACTCTTATATTTCTTTGTTTCTTCGAAATATTCTGCTTTTCTGATTCCTTACTATTTGGAAGCCATGAAAACTTATTCGTTTCTCCCTTTTCCGGTCATCACGAAACCTCTTTTGGGGAACTTTTAACGCCTTTTACGAGAAGCCATACTGCCAGGGCCAGCTCCTGTAAGGCTATAGGAATATTTAAAGCCATAGCAACAGGTGCAAAACTGTTCATTCGCAAAAAGTACACCAATATGGTACTCAACACCGCTAAAGGCATAGCGATAAGACCCCATATGGAGAGAACACGAGGAATCATATTCGATTTAAAGAAAGCATATAATAGAGCATTGCACCAATTCCCCATGCTATCGTAGCTGTCAGCACGTAGACTCCAATCAATTCCAGCATAACCTGTAATATGGAATCTGCTTCTGCGTGAGGAAATGTCTGTGCGACGATCGACATAAGTATGTAGCAAATCGGGATCAGCAGGTGAAAAATACCTTCTATCCCCCGGAAATTTTGATGCTCATTTGAATGATCCCACGTTTTCTGCAGGCGTTATTTCATCAGAATCAACCAGTATATCCGCAGCTTTTCGCGGACATAGTTATTTTATAATTCGGATACGGATGGTTTTCAACTACGGTTCGGTCGAGTCGCGGATCCAGTCGAGATAGGCTGGCAACCCGTCGCTGATCGGAAGCTGGATGATTTCCGGAACTTCGTACGGGTGCATCTCCCGGATCAGTTCGGTCACCTTGGGGAAAAGCACAGCGGTCGTTTTGATCAACAGCAGCACTTCCGGTTCTTCGGTAACCTTTCCTTCCCAGCGATAAACACTTTCGATTGGGAACAGCTGCACGCAGGCCGCAGCGTGTTTCCGCACCAACAGGCGCGCGATTTTGCGCGCGTAATCCTGGTCAGGGCAGGCGGTGATCCCCATCACAAAGGTTGCAGATTGATCTTTATCCATGGTCATTGACTTTCTGATGTGATTGATTTCATTTGATCCTAAGCTATCAGGAACAGGCTATTGATTGTCCTTCCGCCTTTTTCTAAGAATATCAAAGATAACGGAAAAAATGGGCTATAGTTCGTTCAAATCGATCTCGCCGGAGAGCATTTTGGCGCGCTTCCATGGCGAAACGTTTTCGATATCCGCCAGCAATCCGCGCAGCTCATAGACCTGATCGCGCAACTCAGCCGCACGCTCAAAGTCCAGCCGTTTGGCAGCCTCTTTCATTTCACGTTCCAACTCTGCCAGACTGTGTTTGAGCTCGTTCCTGGGAATGGCCTTTTTTACTGAGCGGTAATCCGCTTTTTCTTCGGCAATGGCAGTTGAGGTCGTCAACCTTTCCGACAGGTCATAGATGCCTTTGATGATGGTCATCGGCTTAATGTTGTGAGCAACGTTGTAGGCATGTTGTTTGGCACGACGGCGGTTGGTCTCGTCAATGGCATATTTCATTGAATCAGTAACCTTATCCGCATATAGAATCACCTTTCCCTCTGCGTTACGGGCAGCCCGACCGATGGTCTGAATCAGCGCTACGCCTGAACGCAAAAAGCCTTCCTTGTCGGCGTCCAAAATCGCCACCAAGGATACTTCCGGCAGATCCAGTCCTTCACGCAGCAGGTTGATACCGACGATCACGTCATAGACACCCATACGCATATCGCGCAGGATTGAGACCCTCTCGAGCGTGTCCACCTCGGAGTGCAGGTAATGGACTTTGACCTCGTTATCTTTCAGGTAATCTGCAAGGTCCTCCGCCATGCGCTTGGTCAGCGTGGTAACCAGCACACGTTGATTGAGCGCTGCCCGTTTGCGGATTTCACTCAAAAGGTCGTCAATCTGCCCTTTAATGGGGCGAATTTCCACCTCTGGGTCGAGCAGTCCGGTCGGACGGATAATCTGTTCGGTGGTGCGCTCGGTTTTGGCGAGTTCATACGGTCCGGGTGTCGCGCTGGTGTAGATGGTGTAGCCCATTACTTCTTCAAATTCTTCAAACGTCAGCGGGCGGTTGTCAAGAGCCGAAGGCAGGCGGAAACCATATTCAGCCAGCGTGCTTTTACGGCTCAGGTCGCCGCGATACATGCCGCGCAGCTGCGGAATGGTCATGTGCGACTCATCAATAAACAGCAGGTAATTCGATGGCAGGTAGTCAAGCAGCGTCCAGGGATGACTTCCCGGAGGGCGCTGATCAAAATGGCGCGAATAGTTCTCAATGCCGGAGCAGTAACCGGTTTCGCGGATCATTTCGAGATCAAATTTGGTGCGCTGTTCAATGCGCTGCGCTTCCAGATATTGTTCGTGGTCGCGGAAAAACTTTATCCGCTCTTCCAACTCCTCTTCGATGTCGGATATTGCTTTTTTTACGCGTGATTCTTCAGTAATGTAATGCTTTGCAGGGTAAATCGAAACCTCATCCAGCGTTGTCACCAGTTCACCAGTCAACGGATTGACCTCGGTGATTTTTTCGATCTCATCGCCAAAAAACGAGATACGGTAAGCGATGCTGTCTTCATAAGCCGGGAAAATTTCCAGTGTATCGCCGCGGACACGGAAGGTGCCGCTGTGAAAATCCATGTCATTGCGCTGGTATTGGCTTTCAATCAGGTTGCGCAGCAGGGCGTTGCGGCGGTTGATATCGCCAACTTTCAGTGTAATGACTGTCTGACCGTACAGCGTGGGGTCGCCCAACCCATAGATGCAGGAAACAGAGGCGACTACGATTACATCCGAGCGCGAAGAAAGCGCGGCGGTAGCTGCCAGCCGCAGCCTGTCAATTTCGTCGTTGGTGTCAACTTCTTTTTCGATATACAGGTCGTGGCGCGGGACGTATGCCTCCGGCTGATAATAGTCGTAGTAGGAAACGAAATATTCAACTGCGTTCTTTGGAAAGAATTCTTTAAATTCAGCATAAAGCTGCGCTGCCAGGGTTTTGTTATGGGCGAGCACCAACGCCGGCATTTGTAATTGCTGGATCACATTTGCCATCGTGAAAGTCTTGCCGGTACCGGTCGCGCCCAACAGCACCTGATTGCGAAATCCATGGTTGCGGATGCCATCGACCAGGTCGCTGATCGCCTCCGGCTGATCTCCCATCGGTTGATAAGGCGCATTCAGCTCAAATCGTTTTTGCATTTTTCTCTCTGCAAGCGATTATACCTTTTCAAGAGGGGGAAGCATTTCCAGGAACGGGATTGCTTACGCTGTCGCTGTGCGGGAAGGTGGTTCAGGGCTGAGGAATGATAGCAGGATGAATCCTGTCAGCAGCAGGGTTGGCCAGGAGTATCGGAAGGCGGGATAAGTGGCGAGGTACAGGGACAGGACATTGCCTGCCATTGGCAGCGCAATCCATAACCGACTGAGGCGGTGTGTCCGTGCCAGGAAGGCAGCACCGAATACCAGACACATCAGCGAGAAACCCCCGCGCCAGCCTATCGGATAGAGCGGAGAGGCTGCAACGATTTCGAGGTAGCTGCCAAGCGGCGCTTTCACTACAGTTGGCTGTCGTGGAAATCCCGCCAGATCGGCATCTGTCCAGTTGACACTGTCGGTGAACCCTCCGAAGGGCGACTCACGGTAGGCGTAAAGGATATCCAGCCGCAGCATCAATGCGCGCAGAAAGGTCAGCGGGTTACGGAGAATTGTATCCAGATAGGCGCTTAGCAGAGAGTGCGTCTCGATGGTGTCTGGTACAGCGCTGTGTCGCCAGGTAGTATCCGTTTGGAAGAAGGAAAAATCGGCAATCTCACGGTCAGGCAAAGTCCGCTCAAGTTGAGAAGCCGCGTGTTCCGGCAGCGTCCCCCCCATTTTTTCGATTGCCAGCAGGTCATTGATGACGTTCAAACCGATCACAGTCTGCTGCGACTCCATCGGAATTACCTCAAGCGCCCGCTTAACCGGTCCATTGAAAACGACCATCATGATGACATACAATCCCACAGCGAATGCCGGCAACAGTCGTTTGAATTTCAGCGCGTACCCCAACAGGAAAAGCGCCGTCAAAATCCCTGGTAAAACGCCATTCAAACGGAACTGGCTGACAAAAAACAGACAAACTGCGGATTCCAGCAGCATCCATTTGGTGAAAGGCTTTGGCTTGGGAAAGAGCAGCAGACGGATCAGAATGTCGGTCAACCACAGCAGACTGAGCGTATAGGGGACGTCTTTCCAGATTGTGATCACTGTCAAAAAGTGGGCGGGTGTCAAACTCAGCAGCAGGGCGATAGCCCCGAGAACCTTGGGAGAAACGTCATGTTCTGCGAAACGGTTTAGTAACCTGGTTGCCAGCAACGTGTACAACAATGCCTGCAACAGTGCGATTAAAAATGGTGAGAACGAGATCGATATCAGGACTCTTAACGTCAGTGTGTGGAAAATCGAATGCGCATCATCCAGCGGCGTCTGTCCGGTTGCCTGCCACCATTGTCCCTGGCTGTCCATCGAGGAAATCGCCGGGTTGTAGGCGACAATAGCGATCAACAATGGAATGATGATTATCAGAAAGAAGATTGCGAAGCGACGTTTGGGGTGATGTTGTTGCGTGGAAGGATCACTGATATTGGCAAGCACTTCCAACAGCGAGATCATGATGGCGAGCAGCGCGAATCCAAAGATGATCGCTGCAATCCACCGGACAATCGAATCAGCCGGCAGCAAATCGGTGGTGCGGGGGATGAAGAGCAGCCGATTACCGACCAGTGCGATTGAACTCCACAGCGCAGCTGCCCAGCCAATGACAGCGAAAGATCGGGCGGGGGTGGTTTCGACCGTCACTTTGCGGCGCAGGGATGGCAGCGCAATCACACCGATCAGCATCATCACAGCCAACAGGATTCGATCTTCTGTGGGCAGCGGCGGAGCTGAATGAATGCCTGGAAAGGGAACGAATAGGACAGCCGTAGCCAGTAATGCTGTCAGCTGCCAGTTCAACATCGGCATGTGATTTACGGGCGTGAGGTTGGTTTGCAGCAAGTGCAGCGAGCTCCACGCGAATATCAAAAGCAGTAACCATCCGAGGTAAAAGCTCACCAGTCTGGCGAGCAACAGCACAATCAGGGATATCTGCAGAAAGGCAGATTTCCCACTGAATGGGTTGGAATTGCCCTTCAGTAGGTGCGTTTGGACTGCATCTGATAGTTCCAGTGTCTGACCGTTCCATTCGATGGAAGTGGCGGGCGTAGCATGATCCGGATCGATGACCAGCTGCGCATCTCCGCGGAAATTGGTTTGACCACTCAATACCCACCCGCTGTCTTCGGGATACAGCTCAAGTAGACCGGGGATTCCCTGATCTGTGCCAGTAAACAGAATTGGCTCATTGCGTGTGTCGAACGGTTCAATCAGTATGTCCGGGAACCTGGCTGGCAGATCAGAATAGTGCAGGATCAGCTGATTCTCAGGCTGAAGCGCATTTGGCAAAGTGAAAAAGGCGGAATATGAAGCAACGATAGCGAGGATCACTGCCAACAACTGATACCATATTTGCGTTTTTCCGGAAGCACCTTCTTTAAAGGATGCCCATAAAGGATAAGAAACAAAAAGAATACTTAAAGAGAACAGGTAATAAAAGATAAAGGAATATCCTGCCAGAGTAGCCTTGCCTGCCAGATTGCCGGTGTACCATGTTGGCTGCGAGGTCAGGCACCATAACGCTGGAAACAGGGAGAGGAACGCAGCTGAGAACAGCTGACGGGGGGTGAGATGAGGTTTTCGCAGTAATGCGGCCATTTTCAATCAATTCTTTTGCAAAGCGACCAGGCGGGATCCACTTCACGCCGAATATTTCCATTGTGATCAATATATTGCCAGTCTCCCGGGTCAGACCGGAAAATCTCAAAACCACGGTTGCGGTAAAAAGTGAGTGCATTCTGGTTGGATTTGGAGCAATTCAACCATAAAAATCCAATCTTGCGCTCGCTCGCACACCTCTCGCAGGTCTTGAGCAGGCTGGAGCCAATCCCGCATCCGCGGTATTCCCGTTTTACACGGAAAGAACTGAGCAGCATTGACTGGCTGGGTATCAGCTTGTAGGCATGGGTTGGGTTGACATTGATAAACACCTGCCCCACCATCTCACCCGTGCTGGTGACCGCCACCCATAAGATGGATTTTCCATTGAGACTGTTGCGGAATACTTCCCGGTAGACACGCCGATAGCGCAGATATTCGCAGCCCCATTCGATCAGGGGCAGGTCTTCTTGACGCATCTGCCGAATTTCGCCGTCGAAGCTTCGGGAACCTAACCACTCCTCAGCTGCTGACAGGATTGTCATGCCAGGAGTCTTATTATTAATCCGAGAAAGTCTTGCATCTTGCGCAGTCATCGTATTCCTTTTTACCATATCTTGATCAGAGTGAAGGTCAATGAATTATATTGGCATAAATATTGCACTTTTAAGAAAACGAATTTGCCATTTTGGACTGCCCCTGCTCGGGACAATCCATTGCGGAAAGAGGTTGAGAATGAAAACACTTGGAAGAATCTTCATCATCATCATGCTCCTGAGCCTGACAGCTGTGCCAACGTTCGCACTGGACTACACCGACGAACAATTGCTGGCATATTTTGGTATGGTCGAAAACTGGACAGTTGACGATTTGAACAAAGCCGGTCTAAAAGAAGGCGATGTGGTCTTCGATGAACTGATGAACTGGGACCTTGCCTACACTGAAGAAGAAGCGCAGGAAATGCTGACAAATGAAACTCCCATTGAATCTGTCGTAACGGAACCGGAATATGAAGGAAAAGCGATTGTGACAGCATTGGAAGGTGGTGCGGGCGGCAGTTATGTTCCCTGTGGTGATGGGAAGCTGCAGGTTTCTATCCAACTGAAAAACGTTATTCAACTTCCGCTCGAAAACAACGGCGAGCCGATGGTTGTCTACATTCGCTCAGTGGTCATTTCCGGCGTCAGTGGCGACCCGACCAACGGCAGTTATACCTTGATGGATTGCAAGGATGCTTCCGGCGCTGCCTGTGAGAAAATAATGTTGGGTTCGGATGGGGCTGCGACTATCAGCGGGCATGTGACCATTCCTCAGGTCTATAACTCGGGGAATATCAGCTACACCGCCACGCTTACCTATAGTAAGGCGGAAGGCGCCGCCTCTGAACCTCCGCTGGTGATTTCCGGCAATGCCACTCCGACTGAACTGTCTATGTGTGCCAGTGGTAACCTCGATATTGTAGCGAGCAAAGGTACCTACGAACAGTGCGGTGGCAAAGCAGCTTTTACCGCTGACATTCAGGTTCCTGCTGCCGGCATCCAGTTTATTGTCCCAGCTGACTTGTTAATTCGCTCTCTGGAAAGTACGAATGTCACAGTATATGAGACTTATGAATGTCGCTTCACCCGCTTTGATGAAACTGCCAACCCAATCAGCGGTGGCGCCTGTGAACCCGGACAACGGATTGAAGTCTTCCCGAACGATAAAATCCGCCTGGAAATGTTTATCGACAAACTGAACAACCCGATCGAAGAGACCAGCGGTGAGAAAGCACTGGAAATCAACTGGCGCCTGGGTGGTATCAACGGTTTCCTGAGCGGTCAGCTGGAGAGCAAGGTTGGTCCGGCTGAACTTTGTGCTGCGAGAATCGTACCGCTGGCGCCGTTAGCACCAGCTGCAGGTACCGCTGATAATCCGCTGGAGCCTGAGCAGTTCTGGAATATCACCCATAACAACGCTGTCACGGGTGTGTATCAGAAATGCGGAAAATTTGCGGTAATCCAACTGCGGCTGCGCAACGAAGGCGCCAAAGCTGGTAAGATCACGCTGCCGGGATATGTTTCTGTCAATGGGGGTACGCCGATCACCTATTACTGGATGTCAACCCTTCCAGCAGAAGGCAATCAGATCACGCTGGAACCGGGACAGACAGTATCTCTGGTTGGCAGGTTGTATCTCACCAATGTTACCAGCCAGACTGCAGCTGATACCCCGGTTCTGGTGGTAGTCATGTTCCCTGAACTGAATATGATCATGGGCGGAGAGGCAATCTCAGATAAGAATACCGAGCGTTGCTATACTGTGCAGTAATTTTGCCGGAAAAGAGATTGTCATACATTGAGGTTGACAGAAAGAAAAACTGTATATAATTTAATCATGGTGATGAATCTATTCGGATTTGGACGTACACGACGATTGCTTCCACTTCTCAGCGAGAAGGATGGGAGCGATTGACGATATGAAAGAATAAGCTTCATCAGCAAAAAAGCCATATTGGTCAATTTTTAAGAACTCCTCTTCTCGGGGAGTTCTTTTTGTTTTACGAAATGAGGAGTTTGATCTCATGCAGTAAGATCGGAAAAGGATGGAAATGAAGAAAAATTCAAAACAGGAAGTAAAAAAAGTCGTGCTGGCTTATTCTGGTGGCATTGACACCTCAACCATCGTCCCATGGTTGATCGAAACCTATGGGTGTTCAGTGATCTGCTTCTGCGCTCAGATCGGGCAGAGCAACGAAAATCTGCAGGGGTTGGAGGAGAAAGCGCTACAAAGCGGGGCTGACAAGTTTATTCTGGCTGATTTGCGGGAAGAATTTGCCAGCGATTTCCTTTTTCCGATGATGAAGATAGAAGCTGTGTATGAAGGGAAATATCCGTTGGGAACTGCTATTTCGCGTCCGATTATCGCTAAACATGTGGTCGAGACTGCCAAAAAAGAAGGCGCCGATGCGGTTGCGCACGGAGCGACCGGACGCGGTAATGATCAGGTTCGTTTCGAACTGGCATTCATGGCTTTGGCTCCTGAACTCAAAATCATCGCTCCCTGGCGTGAATGGGAGTTCAAATCACGCGAGGAAGTGATCGCTTATGCCCGGCAGAAGTCTGTGCCGATCAACCTGCCGCGTGGTATCGGCGTCAACCATGACTCCAACCTGTGGCACATTTCGCATGAGGGCGGGGTTCTTGAGGATATCACCAATGAGGTCGATGAATCCGTCTATCGTTGGACTGCCTCCCCCGAAAATGCGCCTGATCAGCCGGTGGAAATGGCAATTACTTTTGAGCAGGGCATCCCTGTCGCTTTAGATGGCAATCCGCTCTCGGGCGCAAAACTGATTGAGGCGCTCAATGCGATCGGCGGCACCCATGGCATTGGACGCAGCCAGCTGATCGAGAGTCGCCTGATCGGGTTCAAATCCCATGGGATCTACGAGACCCCTGCCGGGACGATTCTGTTGGAGGCGCATCGCGCGCTGGAGTCGATTCTGCATCCACGTGAGCTGCGCCGTTTCAAGCGGGCAGCCGCTGACACCTATGCCGATCTGATCTACAACGGCATGTGGTTCACCGAGCTGCGCGAGGCGCTGGATGCATTCACCGCTGTCACCCAGCAACGGGTCAATGGAGAAGTGCGGCTGAAAGCCTTTAAGGGAAATCTGGTGGTAACGGGAATCAGCAGCCCTGACAGCGGCTATAACGGCGATGCAGCCTTGTTTGAGCCATCCGGTGGATTTGACAACACCTTTGGCACCGGTTTTATCCATTTTTATGGCTTGTCTTCCAAGGTTCAGGGCATGATTGACTCGCCTGAAATCGACCTGGAGGATAAAAACAAACATTTAAAGCAGTTTAAACGGGACTAATACCCGATTTTAGTAAAGGAAATAAGGAGAAAGAAATGACTACAGTAGTTTGTCCGGAATGTGATGCAGAAATTACCCTCGAAGAGGGAACAGAAGTTGGTGAGATCATCGTTTGTGGTGATTGTGGCGTGGATCTTGAGGTGGTTTCGCTTGACCCCGCCGAAGTGGAGGTTGCACCGATGGAACAGGAAGACTGGGGCGAATAATTCCCCATTTGAATAAGAAGGATAACCAACCCGCTCAGGTGATGCAGTTCAGGAGGTGTTGAAAGATGAATAAAACCAATCCGCAGGTAGGAATTCTCTACTCACGTGTTCGCGTGGAGGAGAAATGGATTTTCAGCGCACTTGAACGGCGCGGGGTCGATTATGTCCGGCTGGACGATCGACAGATCCGGTTTGACCTGTCCAATCCTTCTGAGTGGGATCAATTTGATGTCGTTTTAGAACGCAGCATCGGGTACACCAGCGGACTGTACAGCCTGCGGATGTTCGACACTTTTGGCGTACCGACAGTGAACACTGCCCGGGTGGCTGAAATCTGCGGGGACAAACTGCTCACAGCTGCAATGCTGGCGCGGAATAACGTTCCGCAGCCACGCTGCGCCACCGCCTTCACAATGGAATCCGCGCTGGAAGCGATTGAAACCTTCGGTTATCCAGTGGTGCTGAAGCCGGTGGTAGGCAGCTGGGGGCGGTTGCTGGCGAAAATCAATGACCGCGATTCAGCGGAGGCGGTGCTGGAGCACAAGCTCACGCTCGGGTCGGTACAACACAGCGTCATCTTCATCCAGGAATATATTGAGAAACCGGGGCGTGACCTGCGTGTGATTGTGGTCGGTGATCGGGTGCTTACGGCGATCTACCGCAATTCCGACCATTGGATCACCAACACCGCGCGTGGCGGCATTGGAGAGGTCTGTCCAGTTACACCGGAAATTGAAGAGCTGTGCCTGAAGGCAACCGCCGCTGTTGGCGGCGGTGTTCTGGCGGTTGATCTGGTGGAACATCCTCAGCAGGGGCTGTTGGTGAATGAAATCAATCATACGATGGAGTTTCATACCGCTCAACCGACCAGCGGGATCGATATTGCGGACGAAATTGTGCTGTACACGCTTTCGCAGGCTCAAAAGAAAGCATCTTGAAAAGGGCTGAACACAAAATAGAAAACAAGTTGGGAGTTGCAGGAATGAACGAATCATGCGTTACAGTTGGAATTGTTGGTGGATCCGGTTATGGCGGGGGAGAGCTGCTGCGATTGCTGCTCAAACATCCGCATACCGAGGTGGTGCAGGTCACATCCCGCTCCAAACTGGGTGAATTTGTCTATCAAACCCATCCCAATTTGCGCAAGATGACGCAGCTGAAATTCACCTCGCCCGATCAGCTGCAGCCGGTGGACGTGCTTTTTCTGGCGTTACCGCACGGTCAGGCGCAGAAACGGATTGAATCCTATGCGGAGGTAGGCAGGAAGATCATTGACCTTTCTGGGGATTTCCGGTTGCGCGATGCAGCGTTCTATCAGAGCTGGTATGGCGCGGAACACGCAGCGCCGGATTGGCTGTCCCGCTTCGTTTATGGGCTCCCTGAACTTCATCGCGATGAAATTCGGACGGCATCCTATATTTCCGGCGTTGGCTGCAATGCTACCTCAACCAACCTGGCACTTTTGCCGTATGTGCGCGATGGCTTGATTGATATGAGTTTCATGCCGATTGCGGAGATCAAAGTCGGTTCATCGGAGTCCGGCGCTGAAGGCAATGCCGGTTCATTGCATGCGGAGCGCTCCAATGTGGTGCGCACCTTCTCCGCATTTGGTCACCGCCATACTGCCGAAGTGATCCAGGAGTTGGGGCTCCCGCGCGTTCGGTTGACGATGACCGCGGTAGACATTGTCCGCGGTTCTACTGCAACTGTTCATTTGAAAGTCAAAGAGGGCGTGAAGGTAAAAGATTGCTGGAAAGCCTATCGCTCCTTTGCGAGTGAAAACCCGTTTATTCGCGTAGTACGCGAACAGCGCGGCATTTACCGCGTGCCGGATCCGAAGATTCTGGCAGGATCAAATTTTGCGGATATTGGCTTCGAATTGGAAGAGGAAACCGGCATGGCGCTGGGGATTTGCGCCATTGACAACCTGATGAAGGGAGCTTCCGGTTCGGCAGTGCAGTGCCTGAATCTGATGATGGGTTGGGATGAAATGACCGGGTTGGATTTCCCGGGACTGCATCCGGCATAAAAGGATTGTGAAATGATGACAACTGACAGGAAACAAGGGCTGGTTGTGAAGATCGGCGGAACGGAAGGGGTGGATTTTCAGGCTGTTTGCGAAGATGCGGCAGCGATTGTGCGCTCTGGGCAGCAGCTGGTACTGGTTCATGGCGGTTCAGCGGAAGCGACTGCACTGGGAACCGCATTGGGTACGCCGCCCAGATTTATTACCTCTCCGTCAGGATACACCTCACGTTACACAGATCGGGTGACGCTTGAGGTTTTTATGATGGCAGTTAATGGCAAGATCAACACGCTGCTGACCGAAACGCTGAATGGCCTTGGCGTCAAAGCTTTTGGCTTGAGCGGACAGGATGGCAGTTGGATGGTTGCAACGCGAAAGACTGCGATTCAGAGCGTGGAAAATGGGAAACGCAAACTGATTCGTGACGATTTCAGCGGGAAAATCGATTCTGTCAATCCTTCAATCCTTTTCGCTCTGCTTGAAATGGGCTGTGTTCCGGTTGTCGCTCCGCTGGCACGTGGGGCGGAGGGAGAAGCTCTCAATATCGACGCTGACCGCGCAGCTGCGGAGGTGGCTGCTGCGGTTAAAGCGGAAACCCTGATCCTGCTGACCGGTGTTCCGGGATTGCTGGCTCATTTCCCTGACGAAGCCAGCCTGATCCAGACGCTCAAACCGACAGAGTTGCCGCAGGCAGTTGAGATCGCCCAGGGACGGATGAAGAAAAAAATTCTGGGGGCACAGGAAGCGCTCGATGGCGGCGTTGGCCGTGTGATCATCGCTGATGGACGCATAGCAAATCCGATATCCAATGCGCTTTCCGGCGCTGGTACATGGATCGCCTGACCTCGGAGAGGAGGAGTTTATGAATTGTTATGAAATAGAAACCCGCCTGGGGGCTGGTGTGTATGCCAAACAGCAGTTGACGATCGTGCGTGGTTCAGGTGCAACGCTGTGGGATGAGGACGGGAACACTTACATCGACTGTACTTCCGGGCATGGTGTGGCAAATTTTGGTCATGCTCATCCCAGGATCGCGCAGGCAATCGCTGATCAGGCTAATACGCTGGTGACGCTGTTTGAAACCTTTCCGAACGATAAACGCGCCGCTCTGATGGAAAAGCTGCTGTCGCTTGCTCCCGGATTTGAACGCGTTTTTTTCTGCAATTCCGGCACCGAATCGATAGAAGCAGCCTTCAAATTTGCCAGACTCTCAAGCGGGAAAACCGGTATCGTCGCCGCGATGCGCGGGTTCCATGGACGCACGCTCGGTTCGCTGAGCGCGACCTGGAATAAAGCCTATCGCGAGCCATTTGAGCCGTTGATTCCCGGGTTCAAGCATGTTCCCTATAACAACATCGAGGCGCTTGCAGCAGCAGTTGACGAAAACACGGCAGCGGTGGTGCTGGAATGTGTTCAGGGCGAAGGAGGGGTTTTCCCGGCCGATCCGCAATACCTGCAGGCAGCGCGAGCATTGTGCACAGAAAAAGCGGTTTTGCTGATTATTGATGAAATCCAGACCGGGTTTGGTCGCACCGGTTCCATCTTCTGTTATCAGCAATTTGGAATTCTGCCTGACATGGTATGCTGCGCCAAGTCACTGGCAGGCGGGCTGCCGATGGGTGCGGTGCTGATTGGCAGCGCATTGAAAAACCTCACACCGGGAACGCATGGCTCGACTTTCGGGGGGAATCCGCTAGCATGCGCAGCCGGGGGAGCTGCGCTCCAGGTGTTGCAGGATGAAAACCTGCCTCAGCAGGCGCGCGAAAAAGGGGAATACCTGATGGCGCGTATTCGCGCTGTTGACTCGCCGCTGATACGCGATGTGCGTGGGATGGGGCTGATGATTGGCATTGAACTGAAACAAAAAGTTGCACCATATCTACGTGCGTTGCAGAAAAGGAATATTCTGGCTTTGAACGCGGGTATGACCGTGATTCGGTTGTTGCCGCCACTGGTTATCAGCTATGAAGAGTTGGATCGGGTAGCTGACGCCCTCGAAGAGGTGCTAAAGGAACCGCTTACCTGAAATGGGCATAAACGCGGAATCCCTTCAAACTCTGGAAGGACTGGTCAGGCATTACAGTCCTTCTGGAGAAGAAGCTGCAGTGGTTAGCTGGCTGGTTGAACACATGCGCGCGCTTGGGTTCACGACTGCCTTTCGTGATCAGGCTGGCAATGCGGTCGGCGTGATCGGAACCGGGGCAAAAAACGCGGTGCTGCTGGGACACATTGACACCGTACGCGGGGAATTGCCGATTCGAGTGGATGATGAGCGAATCTACGGACGCGGGACTGTGGATGCCAAAGGGTCGCTGGCTTGTTTTGTCTCGGCAGCAGCTGCCGTTACCCCGGCTCCGGATTGGCGGTTGACAGTTATCGGAGCGGTCGATGAGGAACGCGGTTCCTCAGGTGCTCGCTATGCGGCGGATGCATACCAGGCTGATTTTGTGATCGTTGGCGAGCCAAATCGCTGGGATCGGATTGGTCTCGGTTATAAAGGTACGCTGCCCATGAAACTTTCCCTGCGTCGCCCTGCGAGCCATACCGCCTCAGCGGTTGTTACTGCTGCGGAAGAATGGGTGCAGAATTGGAATAACTTTCACCAGTTTGCAGCTGAATACAACGCTGACAAGCCGAAACTGTTTGACCAGCTGCTGGTCAGCTTGCGTTCGTTGCAGGCTGGCGAAGATCAGGAAGGACAGTTTGCCATCGGCGAAATTGGCTGCCGCTTGCCGCCGGAAGGGACACCCGGGGAGTGGTTTGATCGTCTGCGTGAGCTGGCACCTCTTGCAGAGCTTGAGATGACGGCAGTCCCGATACCTGCCTGGCGCTGTGAAAAGAATACCGCACCGGTTCGCGCCTTTTTAAAAGCGATTCGCGCCCACGAAGGCACGCCCGCGTTTGTTTATAAAACCGGCACGGCTGATTTGAACATTGTTGCGCCGGCATGGAGATGCCCGGCGTTGGTTTATGGGCCGGGTGATTCCGCACTTGATCATACTGATGGCGAATACCTGGAAATCGCAGAGTACTTGAAAGCGATTGAAGTCCTGAAAGACGCGCTCAATCAGCTGATCTCAGCAGGATCGTGAAAGGCAGATGGAGAAAAAAATGATGACATTGCGTCCAATGCGCCGGTCACGGCAACAACTGAGCAATGAAGAATGCGTTGAAATTTTGGAAAGAAATTCCAATGGCGTGCTCGCACTGACTGGGGATGAGGGTTATCCGTACGCAGTCCCCCTCAGCTATGTTTTTAAGGATGGGAAAATCTTTGTACACAGCGCGACTGCTGGGCATAAAATCGATGCCATCAGGCGTGACTCTCGCGCGTCCTTTTGCGTAATTGATTTGGATGATGTCCACCCGTCAACTTTCACAACCATATACCGCAGCGTGATCGCTTTCGGCACAGTGCGGATCATCGAAGATGAAGCGGGAAAACGACAGGCACTCGACGATCTCTCTGATAAATACTGCCCGGATGAACCGCTGACGGCTCGTCACGCTGAGATCAACCGCAGCATCAACCGGTTGATCATCCTGGAGATGATCATTGAAGCGTTCAGCGGAAAACATTCGAAAGAACTGATTCCGCTGTTCAAATAATGAGCATCATGAAATTTGACCGGTGGATTTGATTAAGATATAATTCAACGGCTTGATACATAAATACGTTGCCTGCGAAAAGCGCAGAGGAGTCGGTGCCGCTATTTCAAAAGATTTCGTGCGAAGTTTTTTGAAAAAACGGAACCAGAAAAGGCTCCTTACGGAACCCGGGCTTTCAAAGGCAATTGTGAATAACAATTGAAAGGGAAATAGATGGCAACCAAACGAACTTACCAACCGAAAAAACGTCGCCGCTTGCGCGTGCACGGATTCCGCGAAAGGATGCTGACTGCAGGTGGACAGAAGGTGCTGAAACGCAGGAGACTGCGCGGACGTCACCAGCTGGCTGTTTCGGTCAATAACCACGTCAAACGTATTCGCTGGTAATTCACAGGAGCCGTTCTTTCCGCGAATGATCGCTGACCGTAACGTTGTAGTCTTCCGGGTACGGAATCGGTTTTGGAACGCAGTAAACGTCTAAATCGTACTCAGGACATTCAAAGGGTGAGGCAAAAGGGACGATCCTTTCCACACCCTTATGTTGTTTTAACCATCCTGGAAGATGCGGAAACAGAAGGGGAAGCCAAAATAGCCATCATCGCCACCAAATCAGTCGGTGGCGCGGTGGATCGCAATCAGGCAAAGCGGATGCTGCGCGAAGGAATTGGGCCTTTGCTCCATTCCATTCGACCCAACGTTCAGATTGTATTGATTGCGCGGAAGAAGATCCTCGACTGTGAAGTTCCCGTGGTAAACACGGTGCTCAGCACTTTGCTGGAAAAAGCCGGCGCGCTGGTTTCAGAGAAATGACTTTAAGCGAAAACAATTTATACACACCCTCCCAGCTGATGGAAACATCTGCGGAGGGAGTTTCATGTTCTGAGCCGATCGAAGCCTGTGACGATGCCTATGCCCACGAACCGCGTTTGCGTGATTTACCGATAAAACTTTCCAATTTCCCCCGTATTTTCTTTCTTCTGTTGATCCGGGGGTATCAGATGTCCTTTGCCAAATTGCTGCCTGGTGATACCTGCCGATTTTACCCATCCTGCTCTCACTACGCCTACCAGTACATTTACAAATATGGTGCGCTGAAGGGAGTGCCACGGGCAATCTGGCGGGTGCTGCGCTGCAATCCATTCAATCCCGGCGGGTTCGATCCAGTTCCGTGAAGAGCTGCCGGACAGGAAAAAAATATGAAACTAATCAAAAAGTTACCCCTGTTCTTACTGCTCATAGGTGCCAGTCTGCTGCTGAGCGGCTGCACCAGAGCCTCCTCGCTGATGAATGCCTCCAGCTGGCCAGGGCTGAGTGTGGATGATTCCACCGTTTATGTCGCCTATGGACCTTCGGTTTTGGCAATTCAGGATGGGAAGCTGCTTTGGCGCTACCCGGCTGAACCGGATCGAAACCTGGCTTTTTTCGCTAATCCACTGGTTTATGGGGACACTGTCTATGCAGGCAGCTACAACAATCAGCTTCACCTGTTGAACAAAGACAATGGTTCGCTGATTTCGACTGTGGTGTTGTCTGCTACTAAAAATAAGATCATCTCTGCCCCCACTGTTCTGGAAGACACGCTTTTGATCCCCTCCAGCGATGCAACGATTTATGCGTTTGATCCGACGAATATGACTACCCCCAAGTGGAAGACGCGTCTCAGCAATGAGATCTGGAGCTCGCCGATTGAGGTAGGTGACGAGATCTATGTGTTCTCGCTTGATAAACAACTGAATGTTCTCAATGCCGAAACCGGTGCGCTGATTCGAAAGTCGCCTGTTACCGGCGCGGTTATGGGTGACATGATCCTGCACGATAACAAGCTTTATTTCAGTACACTGGCGAAACAGGTCAGTTACTATGATCTCGAAAAACAGGAGATCGTCAAACTGTTCGATACTGATGGCGAAGTCTGGGCTTCCCCATTGATCGATGGCGACCGTATTATCGTTGCTGACATGCTTGGCAACATCTACTGCAATAACATCGAGACCGGACTCTCGAATTGGAAGATTCCGGCAAGCAGTCAGAATGTTGGCATCATCGCCACCCCGGTACTGCTGGGTGACGGCAATTACCTGTTCGCAGCCGAGGATGGCACGCTGATGTTATATGATTTGGATGGGAAATCGGTCAATACCCGTGCAACGGGTTCGAAGATTCTGACCACACCGCATATCCAGGGTGACAGCGTTATCGTCGCGTTTATCTCCGGAGAAGCGTTGTTGAAGAGTTACTCCTTCGACTTGAAGGAAAACTGGGTATATGTAGACGCAGCATCTGCTGAAACTGCCCAGACGACCGAAGCGGCAGTTGAAGTAACTTCAACCCCGGAGAAATAAGGAGGAAGCAAGCTATGTGGCAATCATTTGTAAATATATTTCTCAATGTCTTGCTGTACATCTATAACCTGACCGGGAATTTTGGGGTCGCGATCATCCTGTTCACGCTGTTAATCAAGCTGGTTACTTACCCGCTGATGCGCTCACAAATCAAAAGTTCCGCTAAGATGATGGAACTGCAAAAATCTCCTGAATACAATGAGATGATGGAGAAATACAAGGGTAATCAGGAAAAGCTCGCTGAAGAGCAGATGAAGCTTTATAAAAAGTATGGCGTCAACCCGACTGCCTCCTGTCTGCCGACGCTGATTCAGTTACCGATCATCTTTGCGCTTTATCAGGCAATCATTGCAGCAATCGTCTCAACGCCGATGGGAATGCTCGATCTGACTAAACGGGTGTTCACCAACTTTATGCAGGTGGGTGACATCTTCCCGATCAATCCCAATTTCCTGTGGATGAACCTTGGTCAACCCGAACGGTTGAACATCGCCGGTCTTCCTTTTGGCATTCCGGTGCTGGCGATCCTGGTGGTGCTCACCACCGTGCTGCAGACCAAACTGACTCAGGCTTCAACGACGGGCAGCTCCAATCAAAGCAGCGGCGGCAACTCTGCGATGATGTCCGGCATGATGAATGTCTACATGCCGTTGCTGATGGGCTTCATGGCTTACTCTCTGGCTTCCGGCCTGGCATTGTATTTCCTGATTTCCAACCTGTTCACCATTGGACAATATGCTGTTGATGGAAAGTTGGATTGGAAAGCACTCAAGTTTGGAAAACCGGATCTGGCCTCTTTCAAACAGATGACTGCACCGCCGCCACAGAAACCGGTGACGCGTTCAAGCGCGCCAGCCTCATCTGCCAAGGTGGATGAATTCTCCGAGAAGATTGACTATAAAGAGTTCAAAAACAAGAAGAAGCCAAAGAAGAATTGAAGGGAAACAGATTTATGGAAAATAAAAACTACGAATTTTCCGCTGCAACCGAAGAGGAAGCTATAGCTGCTGGTTTGGAAGAACTCGGTCTCAGCAGGCAGGAAGTGGAAGTTGAAGTGCTCGATTCTGGATCGAAAGGGATTTTCGGTCTTGGCGCGCGACCGGCACGGGTTTTAATTCACCCCATTTCATCGTTGGCTGACGTTGCTCCGGTCATGGAAAAAAGCCATCCGCCCCATAAACATCTGGCAGAGGCAACGGTTGAAGCAGATCAGGAGCTTGAAGAAGAATATTCCGAATCCGAGGATGAGGAAACAGAGGAAACTTCCCGGTTATTCGGCGGTGAGGTAGTGAATGAGGATTCGCTGGCAACCACCATTACGGTGGTTGAAGACCTGCTTGAAAAGATGCGTGTTCGTGCGACAGTGGAAGGAAAAATTGATGTGCAGCCGCCTGCCAATGACCAGCCACTGATCCTGATCGACATCAAAGGGGAAGATTTGTCCTACCTGATCGGACGTCATTCAGAGACGCTCAATGCGCTGCAATACATTACCAGCCTGATTGTTGGTCGGGAAATTGGCCATTGGGTACCGCTCCAGATTGATGTTCAGGGCTTCCGTAAACGCCGCGAGCGTCAGCTGCACAGAATGGCGCTGAGCATGGCAGATCAGGTGATGAAGACCGGGCGAAGAATTCCACTCGAACCGATGACCGGCCCCGAACGGCGCATTATTCACCTGTTTTTGCGAGACCGTGACGATGTCTACACTGAAAGTATTGGCGAAGAACCAAATCGAAAAGTGGTAATTTACCCGCGCGAAGAATAAACCTTTTTATCGATACCTGTTGAAACACCCCGGAAAACCGGGGTGTTTTCTCATGCTTTGTCATAGGCTCTGACGAGTGGACGATTTGACAAGTTTGGTTATATGGTAAAATATGAAAAACTGAATAAGTCAAATATGATTAAGGTAGTAGATAACATTTAAAAGGGAATTCGGTGAGAATCCGAAGCAGTCTTATCTCTACTGTAAATGATGACGAACGAACAATATGCCATTGCGAAAGCGAGAAGGCGTTCGGGAGGATGACTCATAAGCCAGGATACCTGCCTTGATCCGCTTGCTTACAATTCTTAGGTGGAGAACTTGAAGCACCCTTAGACATTGCATTGTCTAATATGGTTTTTGGGCGTATAAAAACTACTCTCCTGAGATGGAGAGTTTTTTATTGTGGAGTATGTTGGGAGGATAAGATGAAGGCAGCGGCGATACTGAAGCGAATATTCGAGTATGCATTAATTTTATTCATTATTATTACTATCAATTTCTTGCTGACACACTACATGCCAGGAGACCCGATACTCCACTTGATAGGGGAAGAAGAGTATTACAACCTTATGGCTTCCAATCCACAGGTAATCGAGGAAATGCGCGAGAAATATGGTTTGAATAAATCCACGTTGGAGCAGTACTGGATATATCTAAAAACGACAGTTACTTTGAATTTCGGCTACTCATATATCTATAAACAACCCGTGTTGGATGTGTTGCTGTTTCGCATGAAGTGGACACTGATGCTCTTAATTCCTTCGGTGATCATATCGGCTTTTTTGGGTGCATTTCTGGGCATAAAAGCAGGTTGGAAGCCCGGAAGTCAATTTGACATCTTAACAACGCCGCTGATGTTGTTGATTAATACGACACCAACCTATTGCATTTCAATATTTGTTCTTACTTTTTTCTCGTTCACAATGGGCTTTTTCCCGTTTGGAGGCATGACATCGGGCGGTTTAAGCGGACTGGATAAGGCTCTGGATATTATGTGGCATATGTTCTTACCGCTGATGATATTGGTCATTTCCAAAACCTCTTACGATTACTTTATCATGAAAAGTTCGGTTATTGAAATCAGTGAGGAGGATTATATATTAACTGCAATGTCAAAAGGATTATCGGACAGGGATGTGTTGTCAAAACATGTTTTGAAGAACGCCTTGCTCCCATATATCACGGTAGTCTGCATGCAGTTGGGCTTTTCCGTGGCCGGTACCATGCTGGTTGAGGTCGTCTTTTCATGGAAAGGGATGGGTACCCTGATCCAGCGTTCGGTTCAAGTCAAAGATTTTCCCATGCTCCAGTTAAGTTTTCTGTTTATCAGTGTTTGTGTCATTATATCAAACATAATTTCCGACCTACTATATATTGCCATCGATCCGAGGATTAAGGAAGGAGAGAGCCGTGCTCAATAAAAAAACAAGCCTTGCTCCGAAGATGGGAATGCTTATACTGATGTTTTTTGTTGCGGTTGCTATATTTGCTCCCATCATAAGCCCTTACGATCCGAACACAATTACGAGTCCGTACTTGAAACCCAGCAGAGAGCATTTTCTCGGAACTAATGATATCGGACAAGATATTTTCAGCGAATTGATTTACGGGGCAAGACTTTCATTATTCATAGGTTTTTTTTCCGCTTTCATTGTTACCTTGGTGGGATCTGTTTTGGGAATCGTATCCGGATATTACAAAGGCATTGTAGGTCGAATCATTATGGGCGTAACAAACATAGCACTTGTCATACCATCACTTCCGCTGACAATCGTGCTTGCTGCTTATATGCAAGCAAGTATATGGAATATAATCATTGCCATTTGTGCCACTTCATGGGCCGGTACTGCAAGAATTATAAGATCGAGAACCCTTCAGATTCGTGAGCTTCCATTTATAAAGATCGAGCATGCATTGGGTGTCGGCAATCTACAAATAATGTTTGCACACATCCTTCCGAACGTCTTAGAAGTTATTCTGATAAAGGGAACCCTTGCGGTTTCCAGTGCGATGCTTACTGAGGCGGGTCTTAGTTTTCTCGGACTCAGTTCAAGCACTGCCAAAAGTTGGGGCTCGATTTTGCACTACGCTTTTTTCAGAAATGGCGTTTTAAACAACTACTGGTGGTGGTATATGCCGCCGATCATATGTATTTCACTTTGCGTATTGGGCTTTATGTTATTAGGCTACCATGGAAAAGGTAAGAATAAAACGACCAACAAGATGGAGCTAACCTAACAAGACTCGGAATAATTACAGGAGAGGCATATGCTGGCAATAAAAGATTTAAGTGTTGAGTTTATGACCGATCATAAGGTTAAGGCTGTAGACCGGGTATCTTTAAATATTCGGAAAGGTACAAATACGACCATTATAGGTGAGACGGGCAGCGGAAAAAGTGTACTTATTCTTTCCATTTTGAGGTTATTGCCTCCCTCAGCCAAGATTACGGGGAAAGTCATTTTTGAAAATTCAGATCTTTTTCAGATGTCGAAAAAAGAAACGGAGTTGATCAGAGGTAGAAAAATCTCCTATATACCACAGGGCAGTGGCAACGCGCTTAATCCCCTTTTAATAATTGGCTATCAAGTTGCAGAACCAATGATTGTACACAAAATGATTACAAAAAAACAAGCTCCGCAGAGAAGTATTGATTTGTTGAAAAGGTTTAATCTCGGTAATGAAGAACGGAGAATCCATGATTACCCCCATACACTTAGCGGGGGAATGAAACAAAGAGTGCTGGTTGCTATGGGAATATCGGCAGGGGCAGGATTAATCCTCGCGGATGAACCGACCAAAGGACTGGATAAAAGCAGAGTTTTCATGGTCGTTGATTGTTTTCAGCAGCTCAAGTCGGAAACAATTCTTTGCGTCACACATGATTTGGACTTTGCACAAGTCATCGGGGATTATGTTGCGGTTATGTATGCTGCTCAGATTGTTGAGTATTCAAAAAAAGATGATTTCTTTTCAAAGCCTCTACATCCTTATTCGGAAGCACTCATTAACTCGATGCCGGAAAATGGTCTTAAGGCTTTAAAGGGCTTTGCGCCTCCTCATGATACATATTCATATTCGGGATGCAGATTCTTTGAAAGATGCAGCTTTAAAAGTGACAGGTGTCGTTCTGACCCTCCCTTAGTTGAGTTCGGGATCAGACAAGTGAGGTGTTGGAAATATGCTGATTAGAACAGAACGATTGGGAAAAACGTATGCTACGGGATGGTTCAATAAAACCTATGTATCTGCGGTAAATAATGTTGATCTAACGATCAGGCAAGGTGAAACAATAGGGGTTTTAGGTGAAAGTGGAAGTGGAAAGTCCACTTTAGGGCTTATGCTCGCCGGACTGCTGAAGCCGTCCCGCGGAAAGATATATTACGAAGATGAACCCGTTGGCTATCCTTTCAAAGGGAAAATAAGGCGTGATATTCAGATACTCTTCCAACACCCGGAAATATCGTTCAATCCAAAACTGGTTTTGGGGAAGAGCCTGAACGAGGTGTACAAGCTATATGATATTCCCGCCGAGGGCAATGTCGTTGAAGAGCATATCCGAAATTTTGGGTTATATAAGGAACATCTGGAACGTTATCCGCATCAATTAAGCGGAGGAGAACTCCAAAGGGCGGCATTGGCAAGGATTCTGATCATCAAACCCAAAGTAATTGTACTTGATGAGCCGACAAGCATGCTGGATTACATATCCCAAGCACAGGTCATCAAGCTGCTGAACAACGTAAAGCAGGAAGAAAACTTGGCATATTTTTTTATAACCCACAACATCAAATTAGCTGAAATCGTGAGCGATAGAATAATAAAAATTGAGGGCGGAGAAGTAATAGAGGAGAGGAGGGTAGCTATGCAATAAGACACATCAAGGATAAAGATGACATGCCTATAGAAATTTTATTTTTTAGGAGGGAAAAAATGAGAAAAACAAGTAAACTACTGGCACTGCTTATAGCTTTCACTCTATTGTTGACATCATTAGTAACGGCGAGTAGCGCCGATAAAAAAGGCGGATATGTTGAAGAACTGAAAATAGGGACTACCAAGCCCAATGATGTTTTCAATTCCAACTCCGAATCCGGCGCCTTCGGTCAAATGAATTACAATGCCTTTACACAAGCTACATTTACGGATCTTGATGAAAATTATCGGGTGAAGCCGAATTTCATGCAATCATGGGAAATCAGTGATGATTATAAAACGCTGACATTTACATTTCCCGAAAATGTTTATTGGCATGACGGCAAGCCGGTAACAGCAGAAGATGTGAAGTTTACCTTTGAGTATTTAAGAGATGTAAAAAAATCAAGTTATATCACGCGGTTTAACCTGACTGATGTTGAGATTCTTGAACCGAACAAAATAAGACTTACTTTTGAAGGTTCTTCAGCATGGGCATTTATTAACAGAATCGCTTTTGTCGTCTATGTCTATCCAAAACATATTTGGGAAAAAATTGATGATCCTAAAAACTATGCTGGTGAAGATGCAGTAATCGGCTGTGGCCCTTATAAGTATGTATCCTATGACCCAGATTCTCAAACCTCATACTATACAGCGGTTGATAGCTATTACAGAGAAATTACGGTTAGAAACGTTTCGGTGCGTAGTTTTGATAATCAGGAATCATTGCTGATGGCATTGAAATCAGGCCAAATTGATGCCATATATGATTATGCAAATCCTTTGGATGCTACTTTGGCACAAGCGTTTATGGACGTTCCGAATATTGACCCGGGAAAAAGCTATAACACCGGAAGTTTCTTTGTATCGTTCGGATTTAATAAATATCCATCAAAGGATCTGGAGTTCAGAAAAGCCGTATCTTATGCACTGGACTATGAACTGTTGAGAAAAGTAATCGCCGGAGAGTATAGTGAAGTGGCAAGCAGAGGTATAATAGCTCCTCCCAATAAAGGGTATGATCCTACTATAGAAAAACTGAAAACGGACCTCAATGAGGCGAATAAGATTCTTGATCAGGCGGGTTTTAAAGATATTGACGGAGACGGAATCAGAGAATTGCCTGATGGCAAGCCAATGGATATCTTAATTACGCCGTCCAACAATATAGCAAGACAACAGTTATTTGTTAGAATCTCAGAAGTTGTCGGTGAGAATCTGAAAAAAGTTGGGATCAAGACGACTATAGATATGGAAAGCGTAAGAAATGTTGACTTTTTCAAAAAAAGGACGCAACAGGATCAGGATTACGACCTGTTTATTCATTTTTCCACCCCAGGAAGTGCAAGGTTTGATACGATAGCGGTGTATTTTCCGCCAAAACCACATAGTAACTGGGGAACTTATACTGATGAGAAGTTTATCGCTGCATATAAGAAGCTTTGGGTATCTAAAGACAACATTGAATACGATAAAAATGTTGTGGAGCTTCAAAAGATATTTGTAGAACAAATTCCAGGCATTGCCTTATGCTGGGATATGGCATTCTTCCCTTATCGAACGGATAAGTATGAGGGTTGGACGAATTATCCCGCTTGGGGCGTTATTAACAATGAAACCTGGTATACGCTAAGAACAAAATAGGATCAATACACTCCCGCTCCCAGAGAGGCATATACGTATCGGGAGTGGGAGTGTGTGATGAATGCATATGGCACACAGGGCTGGTTGGCGATAACCTGAGAGAGAAGCGAAATCTGTTTAATTTGTTAAAAGCAGGCTGACTTTGGCATAAATAAAAGCGGCTCCGTGTCTGTAATAAATAGGAGTTGATGTGCAATAAATGTTCTCTGAAGAATTTTTGACTTTAATGTATCCCTCTTCGCTATTGCATAGATTTGGGGTAAACGGCAAGATTTCGGGCAGTATTGGAGCCGTGGGCGAAATGCGGAATGTGATTCCGATTATTCATGGCCCAAAGGGATGCAGTTTTCACTACCGCTATTCTGCAAGAAGGCGGCATCAGCCTTTTTACAATATTATAACTTCCGATCTTACAGAAGCGGAAATCATCTATGGTGGTGAAGAGAAGCTGTGTCAAACTATATTGAATGCCAATGAGGTCTACCATCCCGATCTGATCATGGTCATTTCGTCACCTGTCAGCGATATCCTTGGGGAGGATACCCGCACGGTAAGTGAAGCACTTCGCAGTCAACAGGGTATTCCCGTCGTTTCTATCGCTTCTGAGCTTTTTTCTCACCGTGATAAAAATTTTACACGTAAACGATTAAAAGAGCTGGCAAATCAGAAAATTACCGGCGATAACCGGTTAGAAATGGAATTAAAGGGCTGTGGTTTTACGGAAGCCCTTTATGCGCTCGTGGAGCAGGTCATGTTGCCCGCCGAAATGGTACCGTATAGTGTCAACATTGAGACTTTGGGGTGGGGCAGTGAAGGCAAGCGGATCCTAACAGAAATAGAGTGCTTTTTAAACAGATGTGGCATTAGTGTCAATTGCCGGATTCCCAGTGCTCCTTTGGAGCGTTTGGTACAAGCTCCGAGGGCTCAATTGAATCTGGTTAAACGTGTGCGATGGGCGAAGCGCATGAAAGAGCGCTTTGGAACGGATTATCTGCATATCGCGCAACTGGGACGATATACTGGCTTGGACGGCATTTGCACCTTTTACCGTGATATCGGCTCTGCACTGGGCCTCGATGAGATAATGGAGCGTGAAATTCAGCTTGTACGTAAGCAGGCACTAGCTCAAACCGAAGAGGCGCGAGTCACGCTTTCAAACTTTCACGGCGTTTTGATATGCCGCGATGTGCAAATGGCACCGTTTGAACTGAAACTCTATGCACAGGACTATGGGATAGGGATCACAGATCTTTGTATCATACTGACGGAGGAAATGCGCAGAGACTTGGACTTAACGGAAAAATTAGAACGAAAGTTAATGACCCGCGTACAGGATGCCGTCAATCTATATTCGAAAGAGACACGGATCCGGGTCAACCCGGATGATGCCATGCTTCGCAAGTTGTTTTCTTCAGCAGATGCGATTGTTGGCACGAGTGACTTTTCGCTCGAAGGCAAAGGAGCTCCACTCATTCCTGGGATGAATGAGAATACCTCGCTTTCGTTTGAATCCTATGTTCGTAGTGTCAATCGTATGCGAGAAAGAATGCTTTCAAGAAAGGAACGCAACAGTTTGCTCCTCAATCAGATGACATTCTCCACCCGGCACTATCCGTTGATAGACGGCAGTAAAGGTCTTGCCGCACGTGAACTGTGGTCGCGGTTATGGCTTCACCGAGAGGAGATGGTTTCAAAATGAAAACCGCCCAAGAATGCAAACTGTTCGGAGCTTATCAGGCACTGGCCGGCATTGAAGATGCTGTGGTTTTGCTGCACTCTGTCGTCGGTTGCAATTTTGGCACCCTGTCGTTTCATGTACCCAACCGCATGCAGGATATTCGACAAGCATGCACTGTGATCAGTGATAACGAAATTATCAATGGCGGCGAAAAGTCTTTGAAACTCGCACTGGACTCCATGCTCGAATTATATAAACCCACCGCAATTTTTGTAATTAGCGGCTGCGTCAGTGAAATGATTGGAGACGACATTCAAGCGGTGATTGAACCATACAGTCAAGATCAATGTATTATTCGCTATGTTGAATCGGCAGGCTTTCGTGGAGACTTTTGTGACGGCTATGAGCATGCCTTGCTCTCACTGGCCGATCTGATGGAACCTTATAAAGTGTCCGCAAAGCCTGTGATTAACATATTGGGAGTCAGCACAGATGATTACAGAGCAGCAGCTGATAAAAAAGAGCTTCAAAAACTCTTGGGTGATCAGGCTGAATTGGGTACAGTTTTTTCTCAATGCACCCTGGATGAAGTACGAAAAGCTCCTTGTGCTGGCCTTAATCTTGTGTTGGGGCATGGTATAGATTTGGCACGAGAAATGAAATATCGATTTGGCATTCCATATGAACTGATCGATTATCCCTTCGGCATTGAAGGCCTTAAGGAAATATGCGAAATTTTTGATCGACGCTTCAACATCAATTTTTCGGAGGATCTTGCGCGGATTAAAAATGAAATCTCTCTCGGACTTGAGCCAATATACACTTATTTACAGGCGTGCTACGGCATGCCTGCAGCGGTGATTGGGCGCGATGCGAGAGCAAAGGGGTTGCGACGCTTTTTAGAAAAAGAATTGGGCATGGAAGTTGTGCGCTTTGCCCGACGGGAAGAAGTTGGGGATCTGGAAGAATTTTATATGACCGTTCGAAATAGCGAAGTTGCTGTATTGTTCGGATCGTCTTTCGAACAGGACCTGGCAGATGAACTTAAAATCCCCTTGGTTCGCTTTGATTATCCTATATTTGATGAAGTCTGTATCACTGGACGTTCTTTCATCGGTACATCGGGAGTTCTTTGTTTGATAGAGGATATACTTAATGCCGTGATGCGTAACAGGGTATTAAAAGGGGCGTTATACTAAGTGAAAAAAATATGTATTTACGGCAAAGGAGGCATCGGTAAATCCACCACCGTGTCCAATGTTGCAGCGGCAATGGCGGAAAAGGGATTGTCTGTAGCCGTGGTTGGTTGTGATCCCAAGGCTGACTCAACTCGAAGTCTTACCGGTAAAAAAATCCCCACGGTGTTAGACTCGCTACGCAGTGGACAGACAGAGTGTCTGGCTTTTCAAGGCTATTTGGATATTTTATGTATTGAGGCGGGAGGGCCTGAACCCGGGACTGGTTGTGCTGGCAGAGGAATCATTGCCGCGATACGGGAAATACGCGAAAGAGAACTGTTGAATAAAATCGACGCAGTAATATATGATGTATTAGGTGATGTCGTATGCGGTGGTTTCAGCATGCCGCTTCGTGAAGGTGTTGCAGATGAGATCTATCTGGTGACCACAGCCGACTTTATGTCTCTCTACGCTGCGAACAATATTTGTCGCGGAATCCGAAAGTATGCCCAAAGAGGTTCCATTCGCCTTGCCGGCGTCATTTACAATGCCAGAAGTAGTATGGACAATCCTGGCTTGGTTGAAGATTTTGCCCATAAAATTGGAACACAAGTAATCGGCAAACTACCGATGAGTGAGCTAATCGCCAAATCAGAGCTTGCGCGGCAGACTGTTTTGGAAAGATATCCCAAAAGCGAAGTAAGCAACTGTTTTCGCCGGTTGTCAGATATGATTATGAAAGGGAAAGGACGTTGCATACCCACCCCCCTTACCGACGAAGAGGTGGAAAAATTATGCCGCCACCAGTTTTAAGCGAAGTGAACAGGCATGATTATACCGAAGAGCACCCCTGTTTTAACAACAGGGCTCATTTTCGTTTTGGGCGAATTCATTTGCCGGTTGCACCCAGATGTAATCTTCAATGTGCCTACTGCAACCGTAGATTTGACTGTCCCAATGAAGCTCGTCCAGGCGTGACATCCAAGCTTATTTCCCCTTGTGAAGCGGTCGAACGCGTTGAGAAGGCTCTGAAAAAGGATAATCGACTGCGTGTTATCGGCATTGCCGGACCGGGTGAGCCGCTTTATAACGATGAAACTTACGAAGTCATGCGTTTGTTGTATACTCGTTTCCCTCAACTTAGTTTATGTGTCAGTACGAACGGATTGCTTCTGCCTGAACGCCTGAAGGACTTAATCATATGCGGTTTGCGTACACTGACAATTACCATTAATACGGTGAGGCTCGCTACGGCCCGGAAAATCTACAGTTCGATTGTTTATAACAGGCAATCTCTCTTGATGGATGAAGGATGCGCACGACTGCTTCGGCAGCAGCGTTTAGGGCTTCGGCTTGCCGTTGAAAGCGGCTTGGCCGTCAAGGTCAATACGGTTCTCATCCCGGGCATTAATGAGACGGAAATCGAAGAAATTTCTAAAATGGCCGCTGATGAGGGGGCTTATATTATGAATATCATGCCGCTGATTCCTCAGGCTGAATTTGCCAACATTCCACCTCCCACAGCGATGCTGCTGAAGACTTGCCGTATGGGTGCGGGCAATCATTTGCCTCAGTTTATGCATTGTAAGCAGTGCCGTGCGGATGCAGTAGGTGTTCCAGGAGAAAGCTAAATTCTATGAGCAATCCGAAACTATCAGAACATGATTAAACTATTTTTTTTCGCTCTGTTAGCAGACGGGCATCACCATACATCAAAAATCTTAAGTGACCTGCAAAGGTGAAATCCATCATGACTTTATGGCGCAATATTTTAAGATTATCTTGCGCATTTGCTGCTAACAGGCAATATTTCTGTGTCAGATCAACTTCCGGTTGCTTAAACCCCAACCGCAGTCGGAACACGCGCTTGAGGATATCCGGATCTTTGAGATCGGTCATCACAACATGCTCATTTGAAATTGTTTTGTCTTTCCCAGAGACGAAACATACATTGTACGTTGTTTCCTTCGTGCGGCTGCTTATCAGGCTCGAATTACACAAAACAAGGCGTGGGGAGTCAGAAAGCCAGCCAACTCCTGAGAGTTCATGGCTGAATTTGAACACGTCTGCGTCAGGATATGGGTATCAGGCTTTTTGTTTTACCCCCTCGTTCTCCCAAACTGAATGGCGGTGTCGAAAGAGCTCACCGCACTCATTTGGAATAGTTTTTTGCTTTCCACGAGCATGAGTCTGATTTGCAGTCTCTCAACAAAGCCCTTAGAGCTTGGGAATGGGTCTATAACCATATTAGACCTCATTGTTCCCTGGGCAACATGAGCCAGTATATTGATACCAACTACCCTCAGTTGCCCCCAACTGTCTCACATGCATTGAACCCATACAACGATTTGACAAATTGCTTATCTGCCGTCATACTTATCGTTACTTTTGATTGAATCTGATCAATTGTAACTAAAATAACAAGGGATGGTACAAGTGGAATATCCGCAGCTGGATCAACAGAATACGGGTTATATTGTCCGCGTTGTTGGCGTTGTCGTTGACGTGGAATTCCCATCCGGGAATCTTCCCGGGATTCATAACGCGTTGCTGGTCCGAAAACAGTCCGGATTCTCCCTGATTTTGGAAATTCAGGAACATATCAGCCCGAAAGTGGTGCGGACAGTTGCCATGAACAGCACCGCTGGTTTGAGACGCGGAATGCTGGTGGAAGATCTCAATACCTCGATCCAGGTGCCGGTGGGCAGGAAAACGCTTGGCAGGATTTTCAATGTGCTCGGCGAACCAATTGATGACATTGAAACCAGAGAATTTGATGATTTTCGTCCGATTCACGGCAACCCTCCGCAGTTGATGGAACAGGTGCTGCATTCCGAACCGATGGAGACCGGCATCAAAGCGATTGATCTTCTGACGCCTTACCCCAAGGGCGGAAAAATCGGCTTGTTTGGCGGCGCCGGCGTCGGGAAGACAGTCTTGATGCTGGAATTGATGCGCAACGTGATCAGCGGACACTCCGGCGTGGTGATTTTCGCCGGTGTCGGTGAACGCAGCCGTGAAGGAAATGAATTATGGCTGGAGATGCGTCAGCAGGACCTGATGGGGTCTACCGTGATGGTATTCGGGCAGATGAACGATCCGCCAGGTGCCCGGTTGCGGGTTCCCTATACAGCGCTGACGATGTCGGAAAATTTCCGCGATCAGGACAACCGCAATGTGCTGGTGTTCATTGATAACATTTTCCGTTTTATTCAGGCTGGTTCTGAAGTTTCAGCGTTGTTGGGCAGGCTCCCCAGTGAAATGGGGTACCAGGCGACGCTCGATTCCGAGATTGGCAGCCTGCAGGAGCGGATCGCTTCTACCAGCAAGGGTAGCGTCACCTCCATTCAGGCGGTATATGTTCCGGCGGATGATATTACTGATCCGGCGGTGAGCTCTACCTTTGCTCATCTGGACGCGACCACTGTTCTTTCGCGCCGGTTGGTCAGTCTGGGAATTTACCCCGCAATCGACCCGCTGGAGTCGACATCAACATTGCTCAATCCCCATATAGTCGGGGACGACCATTTCCGCATTGCCACCCAGGTGAAAAGCACCCTGGCACGATTTGAAGAGCTGCAGGATTTGATCGCGATTCTGGGCATGGAAGAGCTGTCCAAAGCCGATCAGCAGGTGGTGATCCGAGCGCGCAGGATTCAACGATTCCTGACCCAACCTTTCTTTTCCGCTGAGATTTACACCGGCAACCCCGGTGCGTTGGTTTCGATAAAGGAGACACTGCGGGGATTCTCGGATATTCTGAGCGGGAAATATGACGATACGCCTGAGCAGGCATTTTATATGGTCGGCACAATAGACGATGTAGAAGCCAAGGCGGAACAACTGCGGCAGGCGGAGCAGGAAGTTGAGTAAACTTCAGTTCGAAATCCTTTCACCGGCTGGCGTAATCGCGGATTTATCGGAGATGGAATCGGTTCACGTGCGACTGGAAAATGGTCAACTGATTGGAATTTATCCCGGCCATACGAACCTGATTGGAACCGTCGCTGCCGGAAGTGTCAGGGTTGTCAGCGCAGATGAAGAAAAGACGTTGGAGATTCCAGGTGGTATTTTACGGGTGGAAAAAGATCACGTGCGCATCCTCACGATTGTATAAGCGCATTGATGACTGAGGAACAGAGCTGAGATGAATCAACAAAAACCAAACCGGAAACGCGATCGCCTGTCCGGGCTTGAACTGAAAGCATCGACGTTGGGATGGGAAATCTCAGTTCCGATCATTGGTGGACCGTTAGTTGGTGTCTGGATCGACGACTTGAGAGGGACAGCGCCGCGCTACACCTTGATTTTTCTGGTGTTGGGAGTTTTGACAGGTGTGTATTTTCTGGTTCGGTATATCTTGACAGAATATCGCGAAATGAAACGAGAGGAGGAAAAGCAAAAAGACGAGAATGACTACTACTATGATCCCTACGATTCTTTATAGTGCACTGTGGCTGGTGATTGGCGTCGCTGCTGCTTATGCCTTCATCTGGTCGATTCGGAAAAATGCGGAACTGACAACGCCGGAGAAGAAAACCAGCGGACTGGCTCTGATTGGGCTGGGCGCGTTTCTGAGGTTGGTGCTGATGGGTGTTTTGATGTATCTGGCGTTGAAAATGCGCGCCCTGTATGCTCTGTTGTTCGTGTTGTCATTCACCATTACGCATTTCCTCCTGCTTTTCCGTATGCGAAAAAGTACCGCCGAAGAAATAAAACTGACTGAGGAGCATGACGCATGAATGTGATTAAGCATGAAGATCTGATCACCATCCTGGGGATTCCCATTCGTGATACCGTTGTGATGACATGGATTATGATGGCTCTGATCGTGGTGATCGTGTTGATCCTGCGCAAAAAAATTCCTCACCTGTTGGAATTGTTGTTTGACCTGATTTATGGCATCGTTGACAGTGTGCTGGACGTTGAAAACCTCACGCCCTATCTACCATTACTTGGCAGTCTGTTCATCTTTGTGCTCAGCGCCAACTGGCTTTCGATCATTCCCGGTTTATCCTCCCCGACATCCGATGTTAATACGACTTTTGCCCTTGCGCTGATCGTATTTTTCTCGGTACATTTCTATGGGATCAAAACCCACGGCGTGATTGGCTACCTGAAGGCGTTTTCGGATCCGGTTTTTCTGTTTCCGCTGGAGCTGATCAGCCATTTCAGCCGCACGCTGTCGTTAACGCTGCGTCTTTTTGGCAATATCCTCAGCGGCGATATTATCGTAGCAATCGTCTTTTCGCTGATTCCGTTGATTGTCCCGCTGCCGTTGATCGCGCTGGGTATGTTCAGCGGTGCGCTGCAGGCGTTTATTCTGACGACGCTGGCATCCCTTTATGTTTCCTCTGCTGTAGTCATCAGCAAAAATGATGAGAAAGCCAGAGAAAAAAATAAACTGCAACCCACTGAAAGGAAGGCATAAAATATGTTTGAAAATTTAACCCCTGTTCAACTCGCTTCGATCGTTTCAATTATTGTCAGCGGTTTCATCATGACCATTGGCACCATCGTCCCGACAATTATGGAAGGTAAAATCGGTATCAAAGCTGTCGAAGGCATGGCGCGTCAACCCGAAGCTTCCAGCCAGCTGCGAATGGGATTGATCATTGGAATGGCCCTCTGTGAGACGACCAATATTTATATGTTGTTGGTTGTGCTGATTCTGCTGTTCGCAAATCCGTTGATGGCTCATTTCGTGGGGGGCTAAAGCATGCTTGATCTGGATTGGAAGACCATCCTGTTTGAGATGGTCAATTTCCTGGTTCTGGCGCTTATCCTTTACCACATGGTTTTCAAACCGATTGTTAAACGATCTGAAAAGGTGGCAGAGGAAAAGGCTGAGCTGATTGAAGCCATTCGCCGTGACCGTCGCGAAGCCGCCGAAAAGCTGGCGCAGGTGAACACCAGAATTGAAAATTTTGAGCAGGAGCTTCAATCGATTGCTGATGAGGTGTACAGCGAAAATCGCTCGCTTCAGGATGACCTGCTGGATGCGACTCGTGCGGAAGCGAACCAGATCATCGAAAATGCAGTGATCGATGCCCGTAAGAGCTATCTGGTTGATCAGATGCAGGAACAACTGAATCTGGCAGACACAGTGCTGCACATTTCAGCTGAAACCATAAAGAAGGTACTGCCAGCTTCTGTTCATAACGAGATGATCACACAGCTGACTTCCAAAGTCTGGAATTTGGGAAAAACAGATATGAGAAGGGTAGAGCTGATCCGCGAATCACTGGCGGGCAGAACGGCCACCGTTCAGGTTGAATCTGCTCATTCGCTGACAATGGAACAGAAGGGACTGTTGGTGCGGACATTCGGTGCGCTGGCGGATGAGGATATTGTGCTCAACGTTACCGTGAACGAAGCCCTGATCGCAGGGATCAGAGTGTTTTTAGGTGATCAGATTATCGAAAATACCATTCAAAGTGAACTGGAAGAGATCCGCGAAGACGTGAAGGAATCGCTGGATAAACTGATTTTGGAAGATGACATTGACTATAACGCCTAGTGAAAACGCGATTTTAACGACCTTTAGACAACGCCTGACGGATGAAAATCCGTTGCGGGTGGCCGAAAAGGTCTTCGTCAAAGACGTTGCGGAAAACTCATCGGCTGTGAAAATCGTTCAGATTCCGATGCCGAAAATCGCCAAGCTGATTAATATCATGCGAGGGGTTGCTGCGGATGCTGAGAAGACCGTCAGATTCCGCAGTATCGGTACGGTTCGCCATGTTGGCAACGGTGTTGCCACGTTATCGGGATTGCCGGATGTTCAGTTGGAAGAGCTGGTGACGTTCCCCAATGGCGTCCTCGGGATGGTGCTCAATCTGGATCGCGCGCATGTGGACGTAATCCTGTTGGGACCTGATGAGGGGATCCGTGGTGGTGATATTGTCTATCCGACTGGGAGGCGACTGCGAGTTCCGGTAGGATTGCAATATCTGGGCAGGGTGATCAACCCGCTCGGGCAACCGATGGATGAAAAAGAGCCACTTGCACCTACCGAATTGCGCCTGATCGAAAAAATTGCTCCCGGCATCGTTGAGCGCACACCGGTTAATGAACCGTTATATACCGGTACCAAGGTGATTGATGCCTTGATCCCGCTTGGCCGCGGACAGCGTGAGTTGATCCTGGGGGATCGCCAAACCGGGAAAACAACGCTGGCATTGGATGCGATTTTGAGCCAGCAGGGCAATGATGTCAAATGTATTTATGTCTCGATCGCTCAGAAAAAGACCTCGGTTCTTTCGGCCATTAAGACGCTGGAAGATGGAAACGTCACCGGACAGACAACCGTGATCGTCGCTTCGCCGGATGACCCGCCGGCGTTACGGTATATCGCACCTTATTGTGGGGTGACAATGGCAGAATATTTCCTCGATCAGGGAATGGATGTATTGATCGTCTATGACGACCTGACGAAGCATGCCGATTCCTATCGTGAGCTGAGTCTGCTGTTGCGCAGACCGCCGGGTAGGGAAGCGTATCCGGGCGATATCTTTTATCTTCATTCCCGTCTGTTGGAACGCGCGTGTCGGCTGCACCTTGATTTTGGCGGCGGTTCGATCACTGCGTTGCCGATTGTAGCGACCCAAAAAGGGAATATCTCCGGCTATATTCCGACCAACCTGATTTCCATTACAGATGGTCAGATTGTGCTGGACGCTGACCTGTTCAACAAAGGTATGAAACCAGCTGTGGATATAGGCCGTTCGGTCTCGCGGGTGGGTGGTTCTGCCCAGGTGCAGGCGATGAAAAAAGTGGTCGGTCAGATGAAACTGGAATTGTCACAGTTTGAGGAAGTGAGGCGCTTTGCCCGTTTTGGCACCGAAGTCAACCAGACTACACAACGTCAGATTGATCGGGGAACCCGCCTGCAGCAGATGATGACCCAACCTCCACATCGACCGGTTCCGATGCAGGATCAGGTGATTTTATTCTATGCGGTGACGCATGGCTATCTGGATGATATCCATCCCGAAGAAATGCAGTCTTTCTCCGACCATATTCTCGCCTATATTGCCAGAGAGCAGCCTCAGTTCAATGACCAGCTGATGATACGAAAAGAACTGACGGATGAGATGCAGGTCGAGCTGGATGGATTCCTGGAAACCGTTTTGAATCAATGGAAAACTCAAGCCTATAAATATGAGTAGAAGGGTTTTTTGCGATGAAAATGATCATGTCTGTGGTGTCCAAAAAAAATTCCGAAAATATCCTCAATGCGCTGGTGAATGAAGGGTTTATGGTGACCTATGGCGAGACGCGCGGTGGGTTGTTGCGCCAGAGCCAGGTTGCACTATATATTGCAGTATCGGAGGAACTGGTGCCAAACGTGATGGAAATCATCCGCATCCATTGTAAGTCGCAGTCCCATGTGCATAACATCCAGCAGTCTGATCAGGGCGTCCATCAGATGGATTCCGGTGATTTTGAGGTGGGCGGCGCAGTTACCTTCATCTGGGAAATTGACCGAATCGTCAAATATTAGAGCTTCATGTCCGAAACGCTGGAACGATTACTGAGCCGTTTGGAAAACCTGGAGGCGATTGAGCCGCTGGTCAGTTCAATGCGCATCCTGTCGCTCAGTACGGTTCAGTTTGCCATCAATCGCCGTGAATTTCTTGAAACCTACCAAAGTGAATATCTACAGATTATTGCCCAGTTGGAAGCGCTGAAGAAAGAAAAGCCAAGAAAGGCGTTCCGCTGGAAAAAACCTGATGAGACAGCGCCAGTTGCGACCGGTAAAAAGCTGCTGATCGTGCTGGGCAGCGATCGCGGAATTGTCGGGCAGTACAACCGGCAGCTCTCCTCAATGGCGGAGAACTGGGCTGGTGAGAATCCGCAGGGGCAAATCCTGTCGTTTGGGACGCGCCTGATTTCCACCATGAGACAGCTGCTGAACATACCTTTCGAACGCGGGGGCACACTGGTGAAAGGCTACTCGCCGGATTATGAGCGCATATCACCGATGATCGCAGAATGGCAGCAGGCGATTGATGCGGGTGATATCGAGGCAGTGGAAGTGCTGTCTTTTCGTAATACCCGTGGCAGTACTTATCGCCCTATGGTTACCCCGTGGTTACCGTTGACAGATACATTCCTTCGACCTGAACTACAGTCCGAGATCTGGCCGCTGCCGATTCTGGAAGAAGATCCGGCGCTGTTGATGGAACGAATTCGTACCCATATGGTTACACTGACATTTTATATCATGCTGTTTGAGGCGATTGCCGCCGAAAATACCAGCCGTTACGCCCGGCTGGAAGAGGCTAAAGAAAACCTTGAATCGCTGTTGTCGGAACTGTCTTTGGAAATTCAAATCGGCAAACGCCAGGCAGTGACCTCACAGATTCAGGAGATTGCTGTTGCCGCCGGGTTGGTAAAATAAGGTTTTCTGCATCTGATTATTCAGAATTGTTCTGGTAAATTCCCACTACATCAAATCCATCCACCTGTAGCGCCTGAATCTGAATAAATCCCTCAATTGCGAAGTTATTGCCAGGAGCGTTTTTGTAGCTGTAACAGAGATAATCGGCATTGTGGTTTTGCCAAACCGGCTTAAATTTAGCCTGGATCGATTCCGGCAGCCGGATCAAAGTAAATTCAGCAGAACCGTAGGTAAGATCGGCATTGACGCCCAGCTGCGCCTGTCTTCCTTCCGGAATCATGCCAGCCAGTGTCAAAATACAGTTTTTCGAGCCAACTCCCCAATAATCACGCGAAAAACTGGTGGCGAAATGCCTGCCGATTTCGTTGAAATAGACAAAATCAAGCGGGTGATTGCGCACCATCCAAAGGGAAGTATTTGCGAAGGAAATCAGGCAGAGTCCGACTACGATGCCCTGTCGTAATGTTAATTCTGTCTTTTCAATAAAGAGGCCGGCTGCGTTTTCAAATCCGCGCACAATCAGCGGAAGCATCAGCGCATAGAGAAAATAGGTGTGACGCCAGGCGTGGTAAAAAGTGGCTTTCACCAAGATTACCAGCAACAAAACAACGATCAGGGTAATCAGGCAGACAAGGTCAAAGCGCAGTACCTGCTTTTCGAAATCCGTGCGGTGTCGTAGTTGACGAATTGATCGTATTGAATCGATACTGCCAAGGAACCAGAAAGCCAGGTAGAGAACCGGGATCGTGATCCCAATCCAGACCGGAATGAAATACCAGACATCGCGTGGAGCGACCAGTCGTCCCATAAACAATTCAGCGTCGCCAATGGTCGGCAGCGTACTGAGGCGCCGAAAACCACTCACAATCGCGCCAAAATCCAACTCCCACATCAGCGGCGTGAATAGATAGAACGACAGCAGCGCGCCAATCCCTGCCAACAAAACTGGGACAGTTTCATTTCGCCTGCTTGCGCGATCCGAGGCGAAATTTGCCATCCACAGACCAATCAACATGATCCCCAGAATTGCTCCGTAATAACGGGTGTTGACTGCCGGGCCGAATGCGATCGCGAATAGCGCAAGCCCGATACGCGAGCGTGTGTACTGATACCAGGCTAGTCCACAGAGCGAAATCAGGAACCAGCTGAAAAAGATCAGATCCTTACAGTTATAGAAAGATTCTGCAAAGAAACGCGGGGTTAAGAAGTATACAAAGAAACCGACCAATGGCACCAGCCAACTGCGCGAACGCAGGCAGAGTACGTAGCAGAATATCAGACCTGCCAGCCAGTAATTGAGAAAGATGTAAAAACGCCGAAAATTCAGCAGCTGACTGAGGTTCAACGACACGCCAGGCAGCCGGTTGACCAGAATGGTTGGCATCATCACCGCAGTTCCGTGTCCGCGTTCGTCGTGTACCAACAGATCTATCAGCACCTCAGGGTCATTGTAAATCGGCAGGCGCAGGTCGGTCAGGAAGCTTAAAAAGGGCAGTTTCTGCGCAATATATTTGGCATTAACCGCCGCGGTTCCAATTTCGATCAGTTCATCGGTGTATCCACCATAGTTGTCATGCAAAATCCAGCCGATTGGAAGCATGATCAGAAAAAGCAGGGAGAGGATTCCTGCCCTATTTCCAAATCGTTTTTTTCTAATCTGATCGTTCATTTGTTGTCCTGGTTTAGCTCACCAAAGGAAGCGACCATCCGCAGGATGTCAAAGCCCTCTGCGAGTTTGCGCTCACACAGCGCTCCGTTGCGAATCAGTGTTGCCCGGGTTAGCTTGGGATCAAAATAATATTTATCGCGGTAGGTGGTGTAGCATGCCAGCGCATTCAGTTTTTTAGTGAGCGCTTCCTCAGAGACGGGAATCAGGAAGGTTGGGAAGAAACCATAACTGCTGCGAATCACGTCAAACCCCAGCACCGTTCGCCCGCGGTATGCCCGCAGCGCTTCCTCGGTTGTGGTCTTATGATCCTGATGGAGGTCAGCCGGGCTGTGGACAAATACGATCTCCGGGTCAAATTCCTTCAGCAGCTGGATCATTGCTTCCAGAATTTCCTGACGAAACTGTGGAAACCGCCGTGTCTCAAAGGTCAGCAGACGCACCTGATCAGGTTGCAATCCCAGCGTTGCCATTGCAGCAGCATGCTGATCCGGTAAGCTGTGAAGGCTCGAATTGTGGTGATTGTCAGATATGGTTACTGCCAGCAACTCGGTTTTGCCTGCCAGCTCTGCGATCAGCGCGCCGCAGCCCAACTCAATGTCGTCCGGATGGGCGCCGAGGAACAGAATGCGTTTGCCATGAAAAAGCATCTCGCTCATTTTATTTGGTTCCGATGAAACCGCCAACCACCTTGGTCATGACCAGTTCACCGTGTTCGCGGATGTACTCGTCCGACACCTGATGAATTGACTGAATCGTATGCTCAAAAGATTCGTGGGAATCGAAGAGCGACGTCCATAATTTGCGATCTTCAGAAAGAGAAGCGCGCGTGTACGCCATAAAAGGCGCTGATTGTTTGAATGTCAGCGGATTTTCGAAGATTTTCACTTCGGTATGCGCGAAGGCGTTCTCAATTGCACTCAGGATTTCGCTGCCATAGCGCGAGCTGCCGGGCATTGGCGGAATTTCCTTGCCGGTTGCCTTGCGGATAATATCGTAAAAGACTTTCTTGTTATCCGGCATCGGACCGGTGGTGAAGAGCCTGCTGCCCGGTTTGAGTACGCGGTGCATCTCGCGAATTGTGAATGGGATATTGCTGGAATAATAAATTGCGAAACAGCAGGAAACCAGGTCAAAGGTGTTGTCATCAAACGGAAAACGCTCGTCAAAATTCAGCGGCATGATCGTGAAAGGCTTGCCGAGCTTTTCATTTTCCAGCCGTGCCTGCCGCAGCAACTCCTCATTTACATCCCCACCAGTGATGGTGCAGTTTCCCCTCAGATCTTTGTAGAAGGATACGCATTGCTTACCGCCGCCGCAGGCGACGTCCAGAATGTTCATCCCCGGCTGAAGCGCCAGCACTTCCAGCATCCAGGCATCGATGTCACGTCCACCGTATTTGTTGTGGATGTCGATCCGTGTCAGCAAATCGTTGGTGGTTTCCTGATAATTTATTTTCATAGAGAATATCCTCAATTCAAAGCTTGAATTTTCTTGATTTTACCAAATTCAGGATGAAAGCATCCTGTTCATCATATCGGTCATGAATTTTTGATGATCCATGGCGAAGTTGCCGCTCACGGTCGCTCCAGCGGGTACATTCCCGGCGACTACCGCTCCCAGACTGACACGCGCGCCATCACCGATTTTAACTTCAGAGGAAATGGTGGCGTTCAACCCAATCCAGCAATCTGAGCCAATCCGTGCCGATCCGCCGATTGTGGCGGAGGCTGCTACCAACGTGCGGGGACCGATCTTAACACCGTGCGCGACGTGTACCAGGCTTTCAATTTTCACCTGATCGCCAATTTCAGTGTCGTCCCAGGGAAAGAGGGACCGCGAAACATTGCAGTTATACTGGATTTCCACATCGTTGCCGATCTTCAATCCGCCGCAATGCAGCACGCTCAAATTGCCGGCCTTGCCCATGCGGATAAATTCCAGTCCGGTTCCGCCCAGCAAAGTGCCGCTGCGAATGATGCAGTTATCACCGATGTGCACGTTGTCTTTGATGGTGACGTATGCCTCAATCACAACGTTGTCGCCAATCACATTATTCGTGCCGATGTTGGCAAAGGAACTGATCTTGCTGTTTACGCCGATTTCGTTTGGTTGGGCTGGCGGTGTATAGGTAAAATCGTAATTTCCCTCTGCCAGGTCGTTGTGCAGCAGGAAGAAATCCAGCCGCGGGTTTTCCGTCATCGCAACCCCTTTGCCGCTTGCCAATGCCTGTTCTGCCAGCACAGGACTGCACAGGATGCAACTGCACGACGGGTTGCCCGCAGCTGTTTTCAGGTATTTTTCGCTGGTAACGAAAGTAAGGAACAACAATCCCGGGGCAGCGCCACTCAGCGCCAACACCGAAAAATCTCCATCCCGCAGCACTTGCCAGCCCGGGATGTGAATTTCTGATAGTTTCACAGATCCTCCACATGCGCAAAATCGATTCCATGAGCGCGGGCAGTGCACACCAGTTCCTTTAGAAAACTCCGCGCACCCCGTTCCACCGATTGGTTGCGATAGTTCAGCAAGCACTCGGGATTGTGTTGGAATGGTTTTGCGTCGTAGTACCGTTCCATCGATTCAGTATTCAGGAAAAGATGAATCGGATGAAAATTAAACACTTTCAACCCCTCGGGTGATGAGAACAGGTGATCAGCAGGGGCAGCCAATACTGGTTCAAAGCAGGCAGCATCATCCTCGTAAAAAAACGGGATGCGCTTCAAGCCGCTGAAATGACGAAAAGGTTTCAGTTGGATGCCTGAGCTGAACGGGATAAACAGGTTCAAATCGTGTGTGATCCCGCGTTGTTCAAATGCGCTCAGGATCGGAGTAGCATCTACCAATCCGTGGGAGCGTGCGCAGTGCGCTTCTGGTACGAGCGACAGCAGACGCTCAATCTCCTGCAGGTAATCCCCTTTGGCATTGTTGTTCAGTTGCGGATAAAAATTGGGGTGGATTCCCAGCCGGACCAGCGGATTGACGCGCATTTTCGGAAGCAAAGCAGTCTCGTGAGTGATGAAAATTGTTACCGGCAGCGACAGCTCCTCAATCAGCGCCAGCGTATCCGCCAGCACTTCATCGCAGGCCCAGTCAGTGTCCAGCGTGACGAAGGCGGTTTCGCTCAAATCAATCATGGGATGGGTTCTCGACAAATGTTTCGGTGAGTCCGCGCAGGATGACCCCCTCTTTGTAAGCGAAATGCGGCTCAATGGGTTCATTCAGCAGGTATTTGCGGATCAGGATATCCGGCTCGTTATAGCCGACCATGGCACGAAACGAACTGGTTCCGGAATAGCGCGGGTTGATTTCAAATACCACCACCTTGCCGTTTACGAAACGCAACTGGATGTTGATGGCGCTGCGGCAGCCCAACGCCAGCGCAATTTGCTCGCACTGCGAAGTTACGTCCGGGAAACGGCCGATCTCCCCCTGTGTGATCCCGTTGCTGAGCGCCAGCAGCTCCCCGGTGGCGCGGCTGCGTATTTTCAGACGGTTACTGAGCGCTGAAAGAATGTTTTTCTTCACCGCAATTGAGTTGATCAGATTGCCTTCCATGTCACACAATACACCAACGGTGTACTCAGATTCAGGGGTGCCAACGTATTCCTGCACCAGGAATTCGCTGTAAATGCGCAGCATCCAGTTCCCGAATAGATTCAACTCCTCACGATCCTGCGCGATAAAAGAATTGGCTGAACCACCCCCGCCAATCGAGGGTTTTATCACCAGTGGGAAATGGGTGATTGATTCCAGGTCATCCAGGCTGCGAATGGTGTATGAGACCGGCGTCTGAAATCCGTTTTGATGAAGGAAATTCATCGTTTTGGATTTATCGAGGCAGATTTCAATTACTTCACGCCGGTTCATCGGCAGGAAAAGGCCCTCAGCGCGCAGCTCATCCTGCACCTGGCTGATCACTTTCAGTTCCGGCTCCGAACCGGTGAACAGCGCGTCCACCTTTCGCTCGCGTAAAATGGTTCGCAGTTCATTGAGATAGTTCGGATCACTGGCAGGCGGCAGGATCACGCTTTCATCCGCAGCATACAGCCCTTTTGAAAGCGGGGTGATATCCGCGCCGATCAGGTGGTAAGGCAATTCAGCCATGCGCAGTGCCTTCAGCAGCTGTTCCCCATTACCGCCACCGCCGACACCGGTAACCATCACTCGAATTGGATTCTTCATTTAACGCCTCCTCAGACATTGTATAACGGATGGATGAATTCCTCCTTCTATTGCGAACAAGGGCGCCGGATCAACTTCAATCCGCTCGATCGAAACCGATTTGGTCAGCGTATCAAAAAGTGCGAATGACGGGCTGTTGCCGATATCGCGCGGCAGCCCGATTGATCCGACGTTGACGATTTGGGTATCTGCATTGTGCACTTTCCAAGGACGGTGCGTTTGCCCGAAAAACAGCACGTCGATCTCCGGGTCGTTGAAGGATGCCATGTCCCCCCGCTCATAGCCATACCCTTTGAGCGGATCATCAATGGTGCCGTGAACAAAATGCAGGTTAATTCCATCGACTTCCTGGTGGAGGGTAATCGGCCAGGTGCGGATGAATCGGAAATCTTCCTCATCCAGTTCCCCCATCTGACGTCGCAGATAATAGACCCGATCCTTCTCTTCATCAACCGGCAACATACCCAACAGTATTGCCTCATGGTTGCCTTTCAAACAGAATGCGTCAATTTCCCGCAGCCGTGCCAACACCTGTTTGCCAAACGGCAGGTAACCGACTGAGTCTCCGAGGAAAAAATATCTGTCAATCGCTTTGTCTTTGCAGGCTTCGAGAAAGGCATCCAAAAAAGTAATGTTGCCATGTACGTCAGAAAAAACGCAGATTCTCATGATTTATTTGATTTTTGATACCAGTCCAGCGTTTCCCGCAAACCATCCTGGAAACTCACCTGCGGTTTGAATCCAATCAGGGTCTCTGCCAGTCCGGTTGCTGCACAAAGCCGTTGCACGTCAGCTGGACGAGGTGGACGGTATTCGATCTCTCCATCATAATGATAATAAGCGCAGATCTCTTCAACCAGCGCTTTCATCGATATTTCAATTCCGGAACCGAGATTAATGATCTGCCCACGGGTTTTTTCATTTTCATAAGCCATCAAAAAGGCGCGCGCGGTGTCGCGGACAAAGATAAAATCGCGGGTTTGTTCGCCGCTTCCTTCCAGCACCGGGCGTTCGCCATGCATGATGCGGCGCGCGGTCAGCGGGATAATGGCAGCCAGCGCCTGATCATTCTGGCGCGGTCCGTAGTTGTTGAAAGGACGGATAATTGCGCAGTCCAACCCCAGAACGTTGTAGAAGGATTGAATCAACAGATCTGCTGAGGCTTTCCCAGCGGCGTAAGGCGTAGTCGGATGCAGCGGGTGATTTTCATCCATCGGTGAAAACTGTGCGCTGCCATACGCTTCCGAAGAGGACGAATGAATCAGCGTCGTGAAAGCGCCTTCCTGCATCAGGTGTAACAGCGTTTCTGCGATGTCTACGTTGACACTGTAGGCGCCGAAAGGATTGAAAAAAGAATAATTCAGTGCGATGGTGGCGAGGTTGAAGACCACGTCGATTTGTTCTTTGCGGACAATAGCGCGCATCGTTCCCAGATCGCGTGCATCATCGCGATAAATGACCAGGTTCTGGTAGTTTTTTCTGGCGTCTGCCAGATTCTCCATTTTCCCGAGGAAAAAATTATCAATGATTGCGACTTTCCCGGCACCCGCTGCGAGCAGCGTGTCCGTCAGGTGGCTGCCGATAAAACCGGCGCCACCGGTGATCAAAATGTTTTTTCCAGCAATCGATGGCATACTAATTGATTCCTTTTTCTCTGCTAAAATTGCGCAGATGTTCTAAAACATAGAACTGGTCAGATTCACTCAATCCTACATAAAGCGGCAGTGCCAGGCTGAGCCGGTCACAAGCATAACTGCCAGGCAAATCATACGGTTGCAGCTTGCGTAATTTCCGATAATAGCCCAGAATATGGGTCGTGTGCGTCCCCTGACGGGTGGCGATGCCGGCGTCATCCAGATATTCCATCAACTCATTACGGAAATCGTGTGCTTCCTCGATGGTTGAAAACCCAAGTCGCTCCGGATTGACCATGGAGGCATAGGTCTGATAGATATGCGTATAGCCATCAGGCTCCAGTGGGATTGTCAAATACGGCGCATACTTTGGAATTTCGCGGTCGTAAATGGCAGCAATTCGTCTGCGTTCATCTCGGATGAAATCCAACTTCTTCATCTGGGCAACTCCGACCGCAGCCTGGATGTCGGTCATGCGATAGTTGAACCCCAGTTCATCATAATCCGGAAGCAGGTATCCGCGGTTCTGGTGGCGTTGGACTTCGGAGAGCGAAGCTGCGTGTGATCGCAGTTTTCGCAGCTGATTTGCCAGCTGCTCATCATTGGTCAACACCATCCCACCTTCCCCGGTGGTGATCGACTTGCGTGGGTGGAAACTCAATGCGGAGGGGTTGCCAAAGCTTCCTTCATGGGTATCACCGATCATCGCGCCCAATGCGCAGGCGGAATCTTCCAGCACCAACAGCTTGTACTGGCGTGCGATGCGGTTGACAGCTTCCATATCAGCACATAACCCAAACAGATGCACCGGGATGATGCCGCGCAGACGGTTGCCGCTGTCACGGTTGATCCAGTTGTCACCCTGTTGTTGATACTGCTGCGGAATGAAGTCTTCCAGCCAGTCGGTATCAATCGTATAGGTATCGGTGCGAACTTCAACCAGAATAGCGGTTGCGCCGGTGTATTCGACCGAGTTGGGGGTGGCGACAAAGGTGTAAGATGGCACCAGCACGTCATCGCCGGTTCCGAATCCCATGCCAACCAGTGCCAGATGCAGCGCGGTCGTGCAGCTGGTGGTGGCAATGCCGAAGCGGCTGCCTTCATAGGCTGCAACGGCTTTTTCAAATTCCGCTACGCGTGGCCCCTGTGCAACCCAGCCGGAAGCCAATACCTCTGCAACTGCCTGGGCTTCGCTGTCGTCAAAATACGGTTTCATGATTGGAATGGAGCGTTTTTCTGTCATATGTGTTCCGTTTCATCGCCTGGATTTGCGTTGAGCCGGGCACGGGCAGCATCCAGAATGCGCGCGATTTTGACCCCATGGCGCCCATTGGCAATCGACTGTCTTCCGCTGGTGGCGCAGTCAGCGAAGTGCTCAATGCTGTTGCGTAACGCGTCTTCGGCGGGGATGTAAGGGATCAGGATATCGCCTGAGCGGGCGCGAAATTCGTATGCTCCATACTCTTCCCCCGCTTCGACGATGCCATGATCATAAATTGTCAACTTTTCAACTGTTTTCATATCATCGAAAATGACCATTTTCTTTTCAAACCCAATAATGGTACGCCGTTCTTTGATTGGGGAAATCCAACTTGATTTGATATGTGCCAGAAATCCGGGGTAATTGAGCGTCAGGTAAGTAAGCGTTTCCTGATTGCCATAGTGCTTGGCGCCGATCGCCTCAACGTGAAACGGCTCAACCCCGCCGGAAATGAAATCGATCACCGCCAAGTCGTGAACAGCCAGATCAAGCATGGCGTTGACATCCTTGCGGATCGGTCCGAGATTCATGCGCGAAAAATCAAAATAGACCAGTTTCCCCAGTTCATCGTCATCATACATGTGCTTGATGCGCCGGATGATCGGATGAAACAGCATGATATGGTCAACGTGCAGCACCACACCCTTTTCTTCGGCGAGATCGGTCAGTTGCTGTGCTTTTTCACCGCTCTCAGCCATCGGTTTTTCGAGGAACAGATGTTTTCCTGCGCTCATGATCTGTTTCGCAACTTCGAATGCAGGTCCGGTTTGAATCGCCAACGCGAAGCCATCTACCGTTGGATCATTTAAATAGGAATGATAATCAGCGCTGATCTCCACTTGAGACTGGAAGGCAGTCCTGGCAGCCTGTCGGCGGTCTTCGCTTGTATCTACCAAAGCTTTAAGGTTGGTTTTGGAGGAAAGCGCGATATTGCGGGCGACATTCGCGCCCCAATAACCGTAACCAATTTGCACAATGTTCATCATCGCTGCTCCGATTTTGTCTTTTCAATCACCGAGTCAATGATAAACACTGCGCGGCCGCGGGATGCGTCCAGCGTGCGCCACAGGTACTCGGCAATCACCCCCAGCGCGATGTTGGTCAGGCCGAAGCCGACCATCAACAGGCTGATCAGCGAAGGCCAACCAAGTGTCACCTCGCGGATGTTAAACACCTTGATGATGATCAGATAGAGCGCCATCAGCCCGCCAACCAGTGCGAACAGAAAGCCAACCGTGCTCACCAGCCGAATTGGGAAGAATGAAAACGCCACGATTGAATCGATCAACAACTTGATTTTGGCGCCGAATGACCATTTGGATTTTCCGCGTTTTCGCTCGCGGTATTCCACATCCAGCACTTTGCTGCGGAAGCCGAAATTCAATACCTGTAAAACTACCGAGGAATTAGATTCGATATGAGCGTTGAGCTCATTTTTGACTTTTTCATTGAAGAAAACCGTATTTACGCCCAGCGGTGGATATCCGCGAATGGCGTACCTGCGGATCAGTTTTGAATATAGATGGGAAAACAATTCTTCTGAGCGTGACACACGCACGGTTTTTTTCTGGATGCACACCAGGTCGTAGCCAGCTTGAATCTGCTCATATCCCAGCCCAATTATCTCCAGCGGTTCCTGCAGGTCAGCTCCCAGCCAAACGCAGTTGGGCGCGGACGCATGCCTGAATCCAGCGCGGACGGCAGGATGAGAGCCAAAGTTGCGTGAGAGTTTTACGATTTTGGCGCTGAAATTGTGAAAGGTGGACCGCTCCAGCAGCGCGACTGATCCATCTGTTGAGCCGTCATCAACGAAAACAACCTCTACCGGAACGGAGAGGGTCTGCAAATATGTTTCCAGCGATTGAATTAATTCTGGCAGGTTTTCTTCTTCATTGAGCAGTGGGATGACAACGGAAATCTCAGGATCCATAAATGTCCTTGTACAAGCGATCTGCCCTCAATTCTATCACAGCGGATCGCCTGCGCTTAAAGGAGCCTGCGGTTGGCTCGCGATAGCTGCTTGAATTCGATACCGCGCTCCAAACAGAAGGTTTCGGTCTCTTCGTTCATCGCGCGGTAGAACCCGGCAGCATCCGGATAGCGGGTGGTCATCGGGGAATAATTCCAGGGCAACAGGTCAATCGAATCGACGAAACTGACCGCTTCCAGCAGTTCTTTGATGTTCTGTATGTGAATGCTGGGTGTTGGATAGGGCTCAATATGTACCCAGGTTTTTGCGCCCCGGTCATGCAGATTTTTCAGCGCTTTGATCCGTTCCAGATATGGGGCAGATCCCGGTTCCCATTTTGCGCGGAAATCCTCATCCAATGCGCTCAGTGATATGCCATAGGTATTGCGCTCATCCAGCTCCGCCAGCTCAATCGGCAACCGTCCCTTGGTCAGGATTCCACAGGGGATATCGGCGGCGTTGATCATGCGGATGGCTTCCAGACAGACAGCGCCTACCTGCGGGTAATGCTCCATAAAAGGGTCGGTCATCAGGCACAGCTGAACATGCTTGATATTATCCCGTTTGCGTTTTAAGTCCTTCTCAACCAGTTCAAGCGTGTTGGAAACGATCGCTGGTGAGATCCAGTCCTCGTAATTCCTGACTCTGCCGAAGTGTTTCGCCATCATGAATGCGTAGCAGGGATAACGGCAGCCATGTGCGCAGCCCTGCACCGGGTTCATGGCGTGATCGAGTGACGGGACGGCGCTTTTATTGATCATCGATTTGCGCGTTATGCTTCTCACGATTTTATTTTACCTTTTGGTGGGAATACCGGTTTTTTTGTCAAATCGGATACACCTTGTAATGGCGACAATGCGCACGGGTGTCTGGTGCGCGCGTCGCCCGTTAGACGGGCAAGCCGATCTATTTGGCGGGCAATATGGCATGTATTTCTGTGGAGTCCTTTGTTTCGTCCGTTGGACGAACGGGCGATAATGCGGGCTTTCAGCCCGCATTATCGCCCCTACATATCTCTATCTGATTGCCGTCTTTCCATTTATTTGTTGAATCAAAAGATCCATTAACAGTATTTGTGCACATCAAGCGTCAAAATCGTCGTGCGCGGTAGGGGCGACGATGCGCACGGGTGTCTGCTGCGCGAGTCGCCCGATGGACGGGCAAGCCGATCTATTTGGCGGGCGATATGGCATGTTTTTATGGGAACCTTGTGTTTCGTCCGTGGGACGAATGGGCGACGCCCGGTCTTTCAGACCGGATTGTCGCCCCTACATCATATATCTAGAATTATTGTCCCTACATATCTTTATCTGATTGCCGTCTTCCATTTGTTTGTTGAATCAAAAGATCCATAAACAGTATTTATGCAAATCAAGCGTCAAGGTTGTCGTGCGCGGTAGGGGCGACAATGCGCACCGGTGTCTGGTGCGCGCGTCGCCCGTCCGACGGGCAAGCCGATCTATTGGGAAGTGATATGGCATGTTTTCTTGGGAACCCGGTGTTTCGTCCGTGGGACGAATGGGCGATGCCCGGTCTTTCAGACCGGATTATCGTCCATTCGGTTACCTGCTGAATGTCGCCCCTACCTGACTCCAACTAAATAAGACAACAATGCGGTCAAACTGGACCGCATTGTTGTCTTATTCCTCTTTATATTTATCAGCTGCGCAGTTTGGCGTTGAGTACTTGTTCCAGCCGCTTTATGATCTTGTTACGAATTGCGTTGGCGTCTTTCTCATTAAGTGTCTTTTCGTTGGACTGATACGTGAGGGCGTATGCCATGCTCTTCTTGCCGGCGCCAATCTGGTCGTTTCGGAAGATGTCAAACAGCGTGCAGTCAGCCAACAGCTTCCCGCCTGCCTGCCGAATGACCGCTTCAATGTCTTCGTTTGGTACGGTTTCATCAATCACAATCGCGATATCTTCGAGCACTGCTGGGAACTGCGAGATTTGTTTCACCTTGAAATCTTTAACTGCCAGGGGCAGCAACGCGTCCAGGTTGAGATCCATTAACAGTACCGGAGCCTGCAACAGATCGTAATGCTGCATTAATGCCGGATGCAGTTCACCCAGATAGCCGAGCTCGACCTCGCCGATCGCAATCGACGCGCTCTTTCCCGGGTGGAGAAATTCCGGCCCCCCGGCTTTGAAAGCAACCTCCGGGGTGTGCAGCTCGCTGAAGAGTTGTTCCAAAACCCCTTTCAGGTCGAAGAAATCCATGTTGTCACGGTTGGACCCGCTCCAGAAAGAAGGATTGCGCTTGCCGGTGATTGCTGCTGCCAGGTGAACCTGTTCGTTTGGCAGCCGTTCGCCAGCCTGCGGCAAAAATACCGGGCCGATTTCGAAAAGGCGCAGGGCATCTGCGAGGCGGATATTTTTCTCAACAATTTCCATCATCCCCGGCATCAGGTCAGATCGCATTACCGCACGATCCGGGGAAATCGGATTTGCCAGCGTCACATACTGCTCCGCAGTTTTGCCCAGCAGCCGGGCTTCACGTTCGGGTGAGGTCATACGGTAGTTGATGATTTCATAAAAACCGGATTTGACCATTTTCGCGCGAACTGCGTTCTCAAACGCGATCATGCGGTTGGCATAGGCCGGCGGCAACTCATCCGCCATGCGCGTCATCGGGATGTTGTCATAGCCATGCAGGCGCGCAATTTCCTCCATCAGGTCAGCTTTGCCGATCAGTCCGATGCCAATGTCCAGCCGATGCTGTGGCGTTTTCACTCTCAGTGTCTTTCCATTGTCTTGCAACGTACACTCAAATTCGAGCCGGCGTAAGTATTCAGCCGCCTTTTCAAGTGACAGTTCCAGCCCGAGCGATCGTTTGATATCGTCAGTAGTGATTTCGTTGACGGTATCAATCGTCACTTTGGCATAGTTATCGATCAGTCCGGGGGCGATTCTGCCGCCGCTCCAGGCACAGATTTTTTCCAGACATTCGCGGCAGGCTTTAATCGCGATTTCCGGATGGACGCCGCGGCTGTTGCGGTAACCTGCTTCGGAATTCAACTTGAGCGTTGAAGAAGTCTTGCGGATGTTGATAAAGTTCCAGATAGCGGATTCAAGCAGCACACTGTCAGTTGAGGGCATGATTTCGCTTTCGAAACCACCCATAATCCCGCCGATTGAAAGCGGGCCGGATTGATCGGTGACCAACATCATTGATGGATCAAGCTTGCGCTCAATTTTGTCCAATGTCAACAACGTTTCACCTTTGTGAGCATGACGGGTGATGATGGTTGGAATCCCTTCCGGAGAACGCGCTTTCAGGGTTTGGTAGTCGAAAGAGTGCAGGGGTTGCCCGGTTTCAAGCATCACATAGTTGGTGGCGTCAACAACGCTGTTGATCGGCCGCATGCCAGCTGCTTCCAGACGCAATTGAACCCACTGCGGGCTTGGTTGAACCGTAATCCCTTCGACGTAACCGAGCACAAAGCGCGGATTAAGTTCAGCATCCTCGATCACAATTTCAGCCATACCATCGATGGGCGCTCCCTGCGGTTGAACTTCGACGCGGGGCTGTTTGAGCGGAATGTTGAGTTGTGCAGCAACTTCGCGGGCAATGCCTGAAATGCAGGCGTTTCGTGCCATATTCGGCAGGATGTCGATCACAAACACGGCATCACCGATGTAATCCTTGAGCGGCATACCAGTCGGCGCATCCGAATCCAACAGCATGATCCCCTCATGTTCTTCAGAGAGGCCCAGCTCTTTCATCGAGCAGACCATCGATCTGGTTTCAAATCCACGGATTTTTGTTTTCTTCAGTTTGGTCAGTTCAAAACCGGATTTGTGCCCGTCGTAGAGAATTGCGCCTTCACGAACGTAGGGAACCTTCAGCGGCGGATCCAGCCGACCCTGCCCTTTATAAGGGTAGAGGTTTGGCGCACCGGTCAAAATCGTGTGCTCGCCGGTACCA
>JAAZKE010000009.1 GCA_012799995.1 Chloroflexota bacterium
ACCGGTCAACGCCATGTACAGCGTTCGTGGAATAGGCGTAGCTGTCATCGTCAACACGTCAACTTCAGTGCGCTTTTTTTTAAGAAATTCCTTTTGAGATACGCCGAAGCGCTGCTCTTCATCAATGATTAAGAGACCCAAATCTTTGAATTGAACATCTTTCGAAACGAGCCGATGCGTCCCGATGATGATATCAATCTCACCCTGTTTCAGTTTTTCGAGGATTTCAGCCTGTTCTTTCACTGTACGAAAGCGCGAAAGCATTTCCACATTCAAAGGAAAAGAAGCGAACCGCTGTTTGAAAGTTTCATAATGCTGCTGAGCCAGCACCGTAGTTGGAACCAGCACCGCCACCTGTTTGCTGTCGCAGGATGCTTTGAAAGCCGCACGCAACGCCACCTCAGTTTTCCCAAAGCCAACATCTCCGCAGATCAGCCGATCCATCGGTCGGGCGCGTTCCATATCAGCCTTAACCTGGTTGATCGCGATCTTCTGATCTTCGGTTTCCATATATGGAAAGGAGCTTTCCATTTCCTGCTGCCAGATACTGTCCCTTGAGAAAGCGAAGCCAGGAGCAACCTGCCGAGCGGCATAGAGCTCCAACAGATCCTGCGCAACCTCAACCACTTTCTCGCGCACATGCTGTTTAACGCCCAGCCATTCCTGAGTACCGAGACGTGTCAGTTCCGGTTTACGCCCGTCCGGTCCAATGTAATTTGTAACGCGATCCGCCTGATGAACCGGCACAAACAGCTGGTCGCCTTTGGCGTATTCAAGACACAGATAATCTTTGGTGATCCCATCCACAGTCCGATTGACCACACCAACATATTTTCCAATGCCATAGTCAATATGGACAACATAGTCATCCGGTTTCAGGTCAGCGAATGAATTTTCCGGATTCTCGGCAACTTTCAACTGCGACTTACGCGGCAGCGGCCGTTCCCAACCGAAGATTTCACTGTCGGTCAGCAGCGCAAATGAGATATTCGGATGGGTAAGCTGAAACCCTTCATGGAGCGTCCCCTGGATAAACTCAGGAGCAATACCGCTTTCGGTGCTTATCTCGAGGTTGTTCCACATCAAGCGCAACCGTTGCGCCTGACGGCTGACTACAGCCACACGTTTATCGGAGAGATAGCCATCCAGAATAAAATCCATCAGATGCTGCAATTTTCCGCTAAATCTCGGCGCTGGAGAGAATAAATCGCTGATTGCAGCATCCGGCCTTTCATCGCCCCTGCCAAAATCAACCAATGGGAAACTGTCCGCCCGATCCATAATTTCTGACAGGCTGAAATACGGAGCAGGAAAATCATCAGGCAAAATACCATCAATAACGCTCTGTTGTTTCAGTTTTTCTGCCTGCTCTTCGATATCTTCTGCCAGCACTGAAATTTGAATCCGATCATCCGTAATAAAGAGGGAATTCTGCGGCAGATAATCCAGCAGCGTCTCCGGATTCTCCAGCGAAAGCGGCAGCAGAAACTCTGACGGAAACTCCGATAATTTTCCGTCTTGTAACTCATTCGTGGTGAAAACTTCCCGAGCCGGGGCAATTTTCACCGAATCCAGCGACTTCAGATTGCGTTGGGATTGCGGGTCAAAGGTGTGAATTGAGTCAATTTCATCCCCGAAAAAGTCGATTCGCAATGGAGCAGGGCTGGATGGCGGCCAAATATCGAGCAGCCCGCCACGCTTGGAGAACTTGCCGGGCTCCAGCACAATCGATTCAGCCTCATATCCGATTTGCGCCCAATCATGAATTAACTTATCCAGATGATGCTGCTGATTCACGCGCAGAATGTGGATCCCTTTTAGAAAGGAGCGCCGGTCAACAGTTTTGGTCATCAGCGACCGTACCGGCGTGACGATCAGTAACGGCTCAGTAGCCTGCTTTTGACCGGGCAGCTGCAGTTCTGCTAGCTTGGTAAGCGTTTTAATCCGTTCAGAGCGGATGAAAGGATCCCATGCGCCAGGTTCATAAAACAGTGGGTCTGGTGCGGGGAAAGACAATATCTCGATTTCCGGCAACCAGAATTTGAGCTCATCCAGCGCCAGATTGGCATGAGATGGTTTATCGACCAGATATAGCATCGGCTGTTGGAATGACTTTCGCAAGGCAGCCAACAATGCAAAGCGGGCTGACCGAATCACACCGAGCGAGGATGGCGAGCCAGGCTGCCAGTCCTTTAAAGAATCAATGAACCGGCTCCAGGCGGGAATCCTGGAGATCAAATCGACCAGCACCACTTACCCTTCGATCGCACCGTTATAGCGGTTCATGGCAGCCTGAATCCCTTCGCTGACGAAAGTCTCAATGGCTTCCGCAGCCTTGTCAATTACCGCCGGTAAAGATTCTTCTTCGTTTTTAGAAAACTGGCTGAGAACGTAGTCATGCACTTCCATTTGACCGGGCGGGTGACCGATGCCGCAACGTAAGCGGGCAAATTCCTGATGCCCCAGTTTGTTGATTATCGAAGCCAGGCCCTTCTGTCCCCCCGCTCCCCCGCCGGGTCGCATGCGCAGCGTGCCAAAAGGCAGGTCCATATCATCATGCACCACCAGCATGCGGTCAACCGGGATTTTGTAATAATTGAGCAGTGGAACTGCCGCTTCTCCCGAAAGGTTCATGAAGGTCTGCGGTTTGATCACCAGCACTTTATTGCCTTGTACCGTGATGGAGGCAGTGAGCGCTTTCAGCTGGCTTTTGGAGAAGTCGCTTCCGCGCGACGCCACCAGCCGGTCTACCACCATAAAGCCGAAATTATGACGGGATGCGCGATATTCACGTCCTGGATTGCCCAGACCGACAATCAGAAACAGACCGCCACTGCCTGTGGGCTCTCTGAATTTTTTTTGGGGACGAATTTTGGAAAAGAAGGCTTCCATTTTTGGCTCAACGATAGCGATAACTGCGTAAATCGATAATGATCTTGACGACAATAAACACCAAAACAACCACCAACACCGTTAAAAGCGCAATAACTGCCAGACGTTGGGAATCAACGATGGCAGGGTTCTGCGCAGGAGTCGGGGTAATTTGCGGCATTCTCGTCATGTTTCCCTGTACCGACGATTGGTCGGCAATCGTTTAGTTTAACATGTTGTGAGAAATCCTGCAAAATCGGATCGTCCGTTGCCCGATAAGAGGCAACGGACGGGTTTCGTCAGATACATGAAACAGGACTACAGGTCCTTGCCCTCAAACAACAGAATGGTATTGTCGCTGAAACTGCAGGTGATACCGGTTTCATAATTGGTTCCAGACCAGACCGTGAAGCCGAGATCACCTTCGGCGATCCAGGTAGCATCAGTCACTGTCCCAAGAATGCGATCATCGAAAAGAACAGTGATCTTCTCGCGGGCAACAACCAGCGTGAGGATGCCATCGCCTTCCAGGCTCCAATTCGCATAGTTATAGGACGCCAGGGGTACCATCGCTCCATTCCGTTGTGCTGACAAATAAACTGCTCCATCCAACGACAGGAAAACCTGCATCTGGGAATCTGCAGCCTTTGAACGGAACGTAAACCCACAACCCGACTGGTCATAATTCGGGCGGGGGTAAGCTGATTTCCAGGAAATATGGGATCGGATCAGCAGATCGCACGCTGACTGGTTCACCATCTGGCTTTGATGGAATCCCATTTGAGCCAGGGAAAGTTCAAGGTTTTCATAAGGGAGTACCGCCCCGAAGGAGGATGCGGGGAAGCGGTCTTTCAGTCTGAGCAATCGCACGATTTTCGCTGCATCAGCCGGGGTATTTTCCGGCAGTCCGCTGGAAATCGCCTCTGCTTTGGCAACGGAAAGCTTCACCTTCTTAAAGAGCACTTCAACTTCCCGGTCGGAAATTGGCTGCGCGAACAGGCTCAAGCTGGACAATTGAGCGGGCAGCGGTGCAGTGTCTAACAACTGATCATCAAAGTAAAAATCTGCCCAGTTCTGATTCAATTGGATCGAAAAAGTAACCGGCGCATTCCAGTCATAGTCCGGTAATGCATTGAATGATATTAAAGGTTCCCAGCTGCCGTTTTCGTGGGAAACTGCGCCATAGGTGTGGTCATTGCATATTAAAAAGGAAGAAAAGGTTGCAGCATCATCGTAGTTCAGAGCGAAGCCTGCACACAAATAGCCATCCGAATTGGGCAGCTGTAATGTTAAATCCAGGCGATACTGAAATTCAGAGGGGAAAACAAACCCTTCCAGCGGCATGGAGACAAATTCATGCGCACCTGATTGAATTTTCCAGCGGTTGCCATTGATATCGATTGAGCGGGTGAGCGTCGTCTGCGGAGAAAGCTGCGTGAGCACCTCAGGAGTCACGCTGCTGGAAGCAGTGAAATCAACCTCCATCGCCGGCAGCCAAACCAGCTCCTCCGCTTGAACTGAAGAAACAACCGAAATTGATATCAAAAACAGCAAAAACCCGATCAGGAAAGATTTTTTAATCATTGCAAGTTCCTCTCACAGTAAATTAGGCGGATCGATTTCGATGCGATATTTTTGCCGATCAAGCGTCTGCATATAGCTCACCGGATCAGCCGCGCGCAGAATCACATGCCAGCGGTATTGACCACGAATCTTTTGGAAATAGCATGGAGCCGGCCCAATCAGGCTCACTGAACGCGCGTTCCTGGCTCGAATCTGACTGGAAAAAGCAGCCGCAGCAGCCTGTGCTGCTTGTCTGGCTGCCTGCGGATTTTTATCCTGAGCCAGCACTCTTCCCAAGCGTACAAATGGCGGATAGCCGATTTGCCGACGATATTGCAGCTCTTTTCGATAAAACGCTTCGTAATCTCCATCGACCGCAGCACGGATAGAATAACGTTCGGGTTGATAAGTTTGTAATATCGCAATGCCGGGGATGTCTATCCTCCCT
>JAAZKE010000086.1 GCA_012799995.1 Chloroflexota bacterium
ATCCCATGGGATATCACTAACCAGCGAGAGCGCTTTGATAGTAACCATGTCAAGCGCGGCGGAAGATGACAACCCCGCGCCAATTGGCAGGTCTCCCAACAGCAACCCATCAAATCCGTTCAGCTGATAGCCATGCCGGTCCAGGTTCCAGGCAATTCCCTGCGTATAGGCAGCCCAGCCTTTTTCACGTGTGTCATGGTTAAAAGTGTTGACGGAAAAATCGGTGGACTTGTTTATATCCGCAGAATAGAGCCTGACACGTTTGGCGTTGTTGGCTTTGAGCGCCAACCATTGGGAAAATTCAATCGCCATCGGAAAAACAAAACCGTCGTTGTAATCGGTATGTTCTCCAATCAGGTTGATCCGGCCGGGAGAACGGACCACGAAATCCGGGTTGGTTTGATATTTTTTCCGAAATTCCTCTATTATTTTCTCAATCATGGAAAAGCCCTCTCCAATATGCCGTTTTCTGGTGGATGAATTTTATCATTCCCGTACAGGGAGAAGGAGAACTGCCGAATCTCCCGTTATCATTAAATGGAGCCATCAGGCTCTGCTCAATTTTAAAATTATAATAAAGGCAAAATGGATCAAAAAAACTGTCAGGATCAATAAATGTTTGAAGTAATTACCATCACAACTTTAGCTTCAATTATTGTTGGATACGCTATCTACCGGTTGGTAAACAGTTTCTTCATGGGCCCGTTCTATTATCGCAAGCTGGACTGGTTCATGCGCTACCCGGCAAAAGAAGGCGATATCGTTTTTGCCGGCGACAGTCTGACTGACTGGGGTTTCTGGAATGAGATGTTTCCTGACTATCCGGTACTGAACCGTGGCATTGGGAACGAACGGATTAAGGGGCTGTATTTGCGGCTGGAGAATCTGGTGGAAGGACATCCCGCAAAGATTTTTATCATGATCGGTACCAATGACCTGCCCCATCTGATGTTTCATGATGACCGCTACATCCTGATGTACTACAAACTGATTCTCAATAAAATCAAAACTTATTCGCCGGGAACCAGAATATATATCCAGTCGATTCTGCCGCGCCAGAAAATTTTTGCCAAACGGATCGTTAAGCTCAACCAGGAACTTAAATCCATTGCGAAGGAATTTGATATTCCGTATATCGATGTTTATTCTCATCTGGTTGGGGAAGAGGGCGAGTTGCGGCGTGATTTCACCAATGACAAGCTTCATCTAATGGCAGAGGGATACCGGCTTTGGGGTGGTGCGATCCGGCCCTATGTGACGGACGAACCGCTGATTCCAATAGAATAAGGATCGGCTCGTGAAGGAATGAGTATGTATTTGAAGTTACTGACAGGAAAAAAACAGAGGAAAATCCTGAAGGCAGCATTCGCACTCATGCTGTTGTTGGTTTTTTTGTTCTTTTCTGCGAAGGTAGAAGCTGTTCCCAGTGTGCAGCAAAATGTGGTCAACCTGTACCTGTTCTATGGGGATGGCTGTTCGCATTGCGCCGATGAAGAGGCCTATCTCTCCGAAAAGCAAAAAGAGTATGGCGATCAGTTGGTAGTCCATGACTGGGAAGTGTGGTATCACCCGGAAAATGTTGACATTCTGCAGCAATTTGCCGGAAAATTTGGCTTTGAACCGAGTGGTGTTCCCGTCACTTTTATTGGTGATCAACATTGGGTAGGATTTTCTGATGCCATAGAGGCAGAAATTGAAGCTGCAATCGAGAATGGTTTGCGGGATGGTGTCCTTCGTACCGAAGATATTGTTTCTGGGGTAGTATCACCTGACAATCCGGTTATTGATCCCGGAAAAGCCGGCACAACGATCAAATTGCCGTTGATCGGAGAAATTGATCTCTCCAACAAGTCCTTGATCGTCAGTACGATCCTGATCGGTCTGGTGGATGGCGTCAATCCGTGCTCGTTGTGGGTGTTGACCATGCTGCTGGCGATGATCGTTCATACCCATTCACGCAGGAAAACCCTGATTATCGGTTTTGTCTTTCTGACGGTTTCAGCGCTGATTTACGCGTTGTTCATCAGCGGGGTGTTCACCCTGCTCAATTACGTCAGCTATTTCAAATGGATTCAAATTGCTGTCGCAATCCTGACCTTGATTCTTGGGATGATCAACCTGAAGGATTACTTCTTCTTTAAAAAAGGAGTTTCCCTTACCATCAGTGACGACAAAAAGCCCGGGCTTTACCAGAAAATGCGCGATGTGATGAATAAAAGCGATAATCTGTGTGCAATGGTTGGTGCAACGATCCTGTTGTCCGCTGGTGTTTCGCTGGTTGAGTTTTCCTGTACAGCCGCTTTTCCGGTCATTTGGAGCAATCTGCTGGTTTCGCATAACACTAGCAATGTGATGTTCATTGCGCTGTTGATTTTGTATATGCTGCTCTATCAATTGGACGAAATGATAATCTTTGGCGTGGTGGTAGCCAAGATGAAATCTTCCCGCATGGAAGAGAAGCACGGTCAGACGTTGAAACTGTTCAGTGGGTGTCTGATGGTGGTGCTCTCGCTGGTGATGATTATTAACCCGGCGCTGATGGAAAATCTTGGCATAACATTGATTGTGTTCGGCGTGGCGGTTCTGCTGACAATCACGATTTACCTGTTAGCGGATAAAGTTCTGCCAAAGCATGGAATTTATATCGGGCATAACAAACCAAAGGAACTACAGCATAAGCCCTTTCATAAAAATACCCCGTAAAAAAGCAAGTTGCAACCCAATAAATAAAAATCCCCTTAAATGGGGATTTTTTATGCAGATTGTTTGAGGCGACGATCGGATTTGAACCGATGTTCAGGGTTTTGCAGACCCATGCCTTATCCACTTGGCCACGTCGCCATGTTTCTCAGTATAGACTGGTTGAGCGGGCAACGAGGCTCGAACTCGTGACCTTCTCCTTGGCAAGGAGGTGTTCTACCAATTGAACTATGCCCGCAATCCTATTGCTGAACCCGCGTTCAGCAGAGTTATTATACCCGTTTCAGACTATCCGTCAAGTTGAAGAAATTGTTGTCAGTGTGAATTTTTGCAGGATTGTCAAACATATTGGATAGTCTGAGATGCCGCTAAAACAGCAATCTAAATGCGCCGATTTGGATGTTGGGTGACGGTTCTAATCTGCGAAGGGCTCACGATTTAATCTTCATGGGAAGCCCGGCGACGGTGTAATAAACGGTTCCGGCAGCCGCTGCTACTGTCTGGTTTACTCGCCCCAGGATATCGCGGAACACCCTGCCGAGCGAATATGCGGGAACAATCCCCGTACCTACTTCATTGGAGACAAAGATAAACGCGATTTCCGGATGAGAAGCTGCTGTCTCAATCAACGGGATAATTTCCTGTTGCATCTGCTCCCAATAGTAAATTTCGTCCTTCCCTTCGGGAAGGGTCAGCAGAAAGTTTGAAGTCAGCAGGGAGAGACAATCCAGCAGGACGGTTACAGGTTTTACGGTGGGCAATACTTCGCGTAATCTGGCAGCAACTTCAAGAGGAGCTTCGAGGGTATCCCAGTTTGCGGGACGACGTTGCTGATGTATTTCAATCCGACTGCGCATTTCCTCATCGCGGATTTCAGCCGTGGCGACATACAGCACCTGACCTGCGGTTTCGCCTGCCAGGCGCTCAGCCAGCGTGCTTTTCCCGCTGCGTGCGCCGCCAAGGATGAACGTCAAATTTTTTAAGTCCAAAATCTCATTCATGCTGAGATCGCTCCTTCAATCCAATCCAGTGAAGTTTCAAAGTCAGCGCGGGAAAAAACTTCCAACGTGACAGTGTGTTTATAATCTTTTTCTTTCAGTAGACGCAGGATAGCTGTGACTTCACTCTGGCTGCAGTTCGTCAGCGACTGATGATCGCGAGTGCCAATGCCGTGCCAGTGGATCACGCGGGTGAAAGGCAGTCGATCACTCAGATAAGCGATCGGATCATGCTGCTGCAGGTTGAGATGCCCGATATCAATGCATTCACTGACGTTTGCAGCGGTGATGACGGGGTGATTCCACTCTGGCGGATATGATTCCAGATTTTCCACCGCCACCTGCTTTGGATCATCAAG
>JAAZKE010000087.1 GCA_012799995.1 Chloroflexota bacterium
CCTACCACGATATATCGTATCGCATATTTTTGCAGGATCGCGAGCGCGATATCCGGCGAAGCGTCATTATAAAACGTACTCACATCTTCGATCCTCTGCCAAACCTGGTCAGACAGACCCGGTCGTTGTTGGCGTTGATGATAGTTCCAGCCAATCACACCCGGCAGCCCGGTATAGATTGTGTATCGATTGCCCCATTTATATTCGGTAGCATTCCCCTCAATAATTACCGGCGATCCCTGCACATGATCCTGCATCCATTTTATCGCAGCGAAATCCTCTGCCAGCTCCATCGTGAATCCATCCTGGAAATACTGGGAGCTTTCCATATAAGCCATTCCATTCAACGTATGAGGTGCGGCCATCGACATCCGGTCTTTTATCTTGTCAATCGATGCCAGGATGGGATAGGATGCGGCAGCGATGACCAGCAGATAGAATATGGACAGTCGCCACGCCGGCAGGGCGAACTCCGATTTTGAATCTTCTCTGAACACTGTACCAGTTCCAACCGCAGCAGGCAGAACGAAAAGAATCCAGGCTTGCATATATAGTTTGAAAACCATATTCATCCGTCCCAAATCAGCCTTGAGGCAGAAAAATTCAACGAATAATGTGATGAAGAATGCTGTCCCTGCCATGAAAAGCAACACATTTTTCACCAGGCTGTTCTCCCTGCGCAGCATCAACAGGAAGACCCACAGCATCATTGGCAGTGCAATCCATCCGATCCAGACGCTCTTGAAGGCAAAGAAGATCAGGCAGGCTGTGATCAAAACGATCATCGCAATCAGCTGATTCTTGTATTTGCGCAACATTACCCGCGCACTCCTAAGCGGCGTTTCCGCCATCCAGGCCGTAGTTTCAGCCACAAGCCAGTTGACAATACATAGCAGAAACAATCCCCAATGCATCAGGTAGGACCAGACCGGCGTTCGCGCGCCATTCCATATTTGGATGCCGTTTTGCTGTGTGTTATTTAATAAATAGGGCAGAAACACAACCACGCTCAACAACCCGATCACTCCGGCAAGGACAGCGCCACTCATTCCAGATATAAGCGCCCTGGGACTGGCAAAGGATGAAGGCAGCCCGACATTGGTGCTCAGGAACAGCCCAATCATAAAAAACAGCGCGATCGTCAGCAGCAGGTAAGTTGGAAAATCCCAGGTATTGGTCGGTATCAAAGACCCCAGCAGGACAACGCCACCCCAAAAAACAGGCAACAAACCGGTAAATGTCCACTTGCGTTTGTTTTGAGTCAGTATAACCAGCGAACTTAGCCAGCATAGGACTAAAACGGTGATCGGTAAGGCGTATAAATGCGCATGCGGATCGCCATACAGGAAAGTAAAGTAGGGAAATTCAGTAATCGGTTCACCCGGGATCGCCCTGCTCGGAACCCAATACCAGTCCCCGCGATACATTTGAAAAGGAGTACCCTGAAGCATGCGGGCGATTCCAACGAAAAACGCGCCCGCCAATTCCAGGAAGGTTGCCGTTTCGGGAGTTGATACACCGCCCAATTCGACCAGTTCTTTGGCAACCATGGCAGGAATGCCTAAATTTCCAAAAACCTGCGCAATTAAAACACCAAAGATACCGATGATTCCTACTCTCTTCGATTTTGCACTCGAATCCTGGTTTGAAGTTCCTCTGACGTGCAAAGAAAGACTGGTGATGGCAGCGTAAAAAGCGCTCCCCAAAAGGGCATACCATAGCGGCAGGATCAGATTGTAAGCAACGCTGGGAATGATCCCAAGCGCCTTGACTCCCAACCCTGCCAGATACGCCCCATAGTAGTAATAATTGAGCTTGCCACCGGCAAACCAAGGATCATATGGAGGGAAACTGGCACTCTTGAGGATGGCATTGAAGTAGGAAAAATCCATCGGTTTCTCACCACCTTTGGAAGGATGCCAAAGGTCCGGATTTCCCAATCGAATCAAAAGAAAGAACAGGAACAATCCGAGAAACAGTGTTTCCGCCTGCAGGAATAACTTCCAGTCATCGTGAAGCTGTTTCAGGATATCATTTTTATTTTTGACAAACAAAATCAAATTGAAAAATGCAGCTGCTGCAAGAACAATAAGAATTGTTTGATGGGTATAGGGTACGCCCAAACTGACAGAAAGCCAAACCACTACACCGATTACCAATAGACCGAACAGGCGTGAAATGCCGAACCCTTTATCCCGTAATCCAGCGAAAACCAGCCTGGTTAATGGAAAAAATGCTACTCCGATGGCGCTGAAAAACAGATACCAGACCAATACGGCAATCACGTCACTGCTGTTCACCCAAGCAGTACGATTAAACAGCGTTGACCAGGTACCGCCCGCTCTTTGCAGTTCCCATTGTGTTGCCGTGAGCATTTGATCAACCGCCAAGGTGCCTCCGCAACAATGGAATAATGGGATTCAGGCAGTATATTCCACCGTTTCTGGAAGATCGATATGGTTTCAAGCTGATTTTCATGGCACCAGATAGGAATAGAAGTCTCTGCCGGGGATCTCGTTGGGATGGAGCTTTTTCAATCCTGAGGGAAATGTACTTTCCAGCAGCATTTCAGTCTCCACGTCATCGGGTTTATATAGGAACAAGAGCGGTCGTGTAACCTCAACCAACGAAGGAACCAGCGAATGATCAAGCGCGGTATCCCTCTTGACATACCCCGCTGTGATCCCAACTAGCCTCGTATCAACCCAATGAGGATAGGGCATAACGAAAGCAGAAGCGATTTCTCCCACTGATACACTGTATCCGCGAATCACATCGCCCATCTCGCGGGTATTCCAGGCATTCTGAGCATAATTCTTTTGATAAGTTTCGAAAGTCAGCCGATAGTTCAGCACAGCGCTGGCAGTAACCAGCACCCCTGCCATCAGTCCAATAATCACCGTCTGAACCGGTTTATTTCCAGTGCGATCTAGCATCATTCGGATTAAGACCCAAAAACCGTATGCAGCGATGCAGAAAATCGGAATCATCGCCGCACCAGTACGATTCAGCGACGGATTTTCATCTGGAAAGGCAATCGATAACACCGAAGGCAGCATAAATAAGGGAATGGATATCAACAGCACGCTATCCATCCAAAACCGTCGGCGGATTATGCGAATAATCAGGAAAACCAGCCCGATCGCAAAAAAGGCTGCGGTGAAAATGTCCAAAGCAGGGCGAAAGGGAATCGAATGCACCCAGATTCTGCCATTATCCCAAAAAGGCATAATCAATGCCTTCCATAAGTTATCCAACAGAACCTGCAACGGATTTGCGCTAAGCTCCGTTTCCACACCCGATAACCGTGTCATTGAGCGATACAACACATTCGCTGGCATCACCGTCAAGACGCGCAACAGCGGAAGCACAGCCAAAATTGTAAAATATACCAGGATGCCAAATCCGGCAAAGGCTTCTTTACGTAGGAATGGCTTGACCGCCAACAGATAGCTAATGAAAAACAGAACAAATGCAAGTGGCACGATCCGCATCGCGCTGTATCCCTGCAGTCCCAGCCCCAGCAGAAGACCGCTCAAAATCAGGTGCTTGATTTTCCTGTCCTCCAATCCTGATAGCAGATAGTAGAAGGCAGGCGCAGTGAACATCGGGTAAAAAGCAAAGCGCAGCGCCACTCGATCGATCACGTTCGGCCAGTAGGCAATACCGCATAGTCCCACCGCCAGCAACCCGACATGGCGGTTGAAGACTTTTTTGCCAATCAGATAGATAAAAGGCAATGCGATGATTCCTGCCAGCGCAGTGCCAATCTTTAAGCTCAGAAAACTCATACCTGTGCCAAATAACCTGGCGATTAAGGCCGTCCAGTAAAATTGAAACGCTTCCCGACCGGTGTTGCGTGTAAAAAAGACGGCTGTTTTCCCGTTCAGCAGGTCATCAACATCCAGCAGCTTCTCAGCATGATCGCTGAACATATCAAAGGGGACGCTATCCAACCGATACAGCCTGAAGAAGACACTCACCAGAAACACCAGAATCCACAGGAGTGCAAACCCATCCAGGCGAATACCGCGCCTTGTCAGCGCCCGCCAAGCGCTTTTTACACGTTGAAATATGCCAGTATCACCATCTTTATGACAAAAAGCTGCTAACGCGAATCCGATCGAAAGCAGCCATAACAGTGTATTTAACAATGTAAATCGATTTGAACTGAAAAGCAGGAAGGCAGCGACAGCAAACCCCAATGAAAGCGCCAGAGGAAGCGGGTTAAAGCTTAAATCAAAACCAGCTGAGCAGGCTTCAGGCTGTTCTTTTTTTATTGTCTTAAATAAGCTATCTGTCTGGGAATGTCGCTTCAGGGAGAAAATCGTACCAAGCACAATCAGCACAACGCTTATCCCATAGAGGATCAGCGAAGGGTTGGGAGTACGAATTCCACGGTGGATCTGCGGATCAAGCAACGACTGCCCAAAAATCGCAGTTATAAGAATGAGAATCACCAGCCAGATCGGAAAAGCTGTGACTTCATTTTTTCCAAGGGTTGAAACTTGCTGTATTTTCTCCGCTAATAAGAAAAGGAAGCCCCGATTTTTCAGCCCATCTCTTGGAAAAGAGCGTCGTTCTTCAGAAACTGGATCCGATTCCGGCAGGATATCACGATGCCAGTTCTCAGGTTTGATTTTCAGACGGATATACTCAAGAACACTCATCTCGTCCATCAGTTACCCATCTTTGCGAGTGATATAAAAGGTATAAGCACCTTCCGCCTGTTCTCTGTTTTCGTTGTAATACTTGCGGCAAATTTTCTCTGTCAGCCGGAGATTCCAGTGCGTTGGAGCCAGAACCCATTTTCCAAACATGCTATGCGAAATCAGCGAAGGCAATCCAAAATAATGTCCCCACTCCAATGTATGAAAAGCCCCTTTAGAGAAATAATGCCAGTATTTTTCAACGGTAAAGCCATTATCATTGAGCCTTTTTGTCCATGTTTCCGGATCGTCACAATGGTAATGGCGCGAAATTCTATTGAAAAAGCTGCGATACCAGTCAGCCAGGAATTTCAGATGAATCCGATCAAAGAAGTTTGATACGGATAAATTGGACAGAAACTGATGGTTGGGTACGCAGAAGATAAACTGACCTCCCGGCATAATGACACGCGCCGCTTCCGATATAACTGCATCCACGTCGGGGATGTGCTCAAGAACCGAGTTGCTGATAATCGTTTTAAACGAATGATCGGGAAAAGGAATCGAAGCACCTTCTGCCTGCAGAACCTGTTCGTAAGCGCCGCTCAACGCAGCCTGCTTTAACGGACCTTTCCAGGGGTCAATGCCAACTTCGATCGGTTTCATAAACGTTCGTGAGGCGAAGTGACCATCTCCGCAGCCTAAATCCAATACCGGGGAGACGAGCGTCAGATCCTGATACACCCTGGCTTCCATCGAGCGCAATAATCCACGAAAATAGGGCAATTCGCTGATTTGAACCCATAGAAAATCGCGTTCCTGGGTATTCTTTATCGGATCAGCCATTTACACCATACTTTTCAAACATCTTTTCATAAGCTTCTGCAACTACAGCTGGTTGATAAAAGGAACGGATTGTCTCTTTTTTATCGGAGTAATCGCGATTCTCTTTCAACACTTTGATGATTTTCTCTGCAAGATCATCTGCATTGCCAATTTCAATAATCTCTCCCATTTCATGCCTTGTTACCGGCACGCGAATGCCAGGCAAATTTGCTGAAACGCATGGCTTTCCCTGCATCATCGCTTCAATCTGAACCAGCCCGAACGAATCCGTTCGGTTCAGGCTGGGCATCGTCAGAAGGTCAATCGTTCGATAGAATTTCGTCATCTCTGTTGGGTTCAAACTGCCGAGGAATCTCCATTGTCCTTTTGCAATCAATTCGTCCAGGCGCGGTTTCAGCTTTTCATAATACGCTCGTTCCCCCAGCACATTATCATATGGTCCTGCAAAAAACACACATGCATTCGGATAAACAGCCAAAATCTTCGGTAGTGCATCCAACAAAACTTCAACGCCTTTGTCTGCTGCAAATCGACAAGCCATACCGATAATTGGGTTCTTTTTTTCAGGATTAACCTTGCCCTGAAATCCTTCAACCTCAGAAGATGAAACATCAGGCAGACTGACAGGCGGCTGAATTATATTCACCTTCTCGCGAAACTTCGGTAAAAAGAGTGAATATTCCGCATAATCTTTTGTATATGCCACGATCGCATCGCAGTAGGAACCTGCCAGATCATTCATTTTCAAAACGACACGATTGGCAATTTGATTGACAAAACCGGAAGGCATCTGCAAATCGCAGTGATAGGTCAACACTGAAAACACGCCAGCCACGTGCGCCCTGTGTGCTACCCAGGCAGCGTCAAACTGCGGCAAATGAATGTTGACCACATCTGATTCCTTCACCAGCTGAGCAGTCTTTTGCCAAAAGCGCGGCATCAAGCCACCTTTGGAAATACGCATCAGAATCGGCGCACGGACAACTTTCACACCCTCGACAACCTCTTCAAGCGGAAGCGAGCTGTCATGCTGCGATGTCAGCACCGTCACCTGATGCCCGGCATCTGCCCAGGCTTTGGCAATTCTTTCAGCATAGATTGTCAATCCGCTGATGTAGGGGGCGTAATAGGTTACTGCAACCAGAATCTTCATGCAATCAGGTCCCAGTTTTCTTTCGTCCATTGATAAAGGCGTCTGATTCCGTCTTCAACGCCAACTTTTGGTTTCCATCCCAAACATTCGCTTGCTTTTCGGATATCGGAAACGTAGATAAGCTGATCTCCCGGGCGCCAATCGCCATAGGAAACATGAATCTTCTTGCCAGCCAGCTCTTCGAGCACCGGACCAAATTCTTTCCAGACTGAGATGACATTCTGAGGGCCACCACCGATGTTGAACACTTTTCCTGCGGAAACATCCGACTGAGCGATTGCAGCCTGATAAACGTCAACCAGATCGTCGATGAACAGCAAATCACGCACCTGCTTGCCATTGCCATAAATGGTGATCGGCTTACCGGTCAAAAATGCGATAATGAACCAGGAAACCCACCCCTGATCTTCTACACCGAACTGACGCGGCCCAAAGATCGCGCTCTGACGGAATACAACACTCGGGATATCGTAAATCCGCGCATAATCGCGCACATACTGATCGCCAGTTCCTTTTGAACAACCATAAGGCGAGTGAAAATCGAGGTGGCGGTCTTCGGAAATACCATTTGGAAAATCCGCATAAGCATAGCGCGTTTCTTCCTCAATAATGCGCACATCTTCCATTCCACCATAGACCTTATTGGTAGAAGTATAAAGCACCATCGGTTGCCTGCCGCCTAACCGTGCCGCTTCAAGTACGTTAAAGGTTCCCAGCGCGTTAATCTCAAAATCCTCGCGCGGGTTGGTTACAGAGGTGGTCACGGCAACCTGAGCCGCCATGTGTGCAATTACATCGATGTTCTTCACCGCCTCATTCAAAGATGATGCATCACGCACATCACCCTGGATCAATCGAAACGAGTCCGCGCCAAACCGGCTTCGCAGCCAGTTGATGTTGTGGCGAGAGCCACTGCGCGAGAGATTATCGAAAATGGTTACTTCCTGATTGTTATTCAGCAGGGCAGCCGCAAAGTTGGAACCGATAAATCCGGCGCCTCCTGTGATCAGATATTTTTTTGTCATTCCACATCTTCCTTTTGAGACAAATCAGTATGCTTCAGGCGTGTGAATACCTCGCTGAATCTCTGTCCCTGAATAATAAATCCAATAATGCCATAAATGACCGGGGTAATGATCCCCAGTGTGTGAACGAACATGCCAAAACCCAGTGATCGTGACTGATCAATGCCGAAAAATGCCAATGCTGTTACAAATGCGCCTTCAATTACGCCTATTCCGGCAGGGGCAGCAGGGATTGCGCCACCCAGCGCAGTAATGCTCTGCACGAACAAGGAAGCCCAGGCAGGCAGTTCCGGAAAGAATGCACGCATTGCAATGTTAAGCGATAACAACCAACAGACCCAGGTCATCAGGATCCAGAAAAGCCAGATCATAAATTTCCCCGGGTTGTTTAAGATCTGGAATCCGCTGAACAGCGAGTTCAACTGGGGATACAGAAATCGCCCCAGTTTCCTCTCCTCGGAAATGAATTTTTTCATAAAGGAGATAAACTGCTGCTGATTACGAATGATCAGATAAAGAACAATCAGTCCCGCAACCAGAATTCCGCCCAGTATCAGATACAGCCCCACCGACAGGTTCACCTGAGAAACCAGCGGGATTGTTAAAAACAGAATAATCAGCGTGATGAGAACATCAAACAACCGTTCCAGCATCACAGTTGAAAAAACGCGCACTGGCGACTCATTGATCAGCCCACCCATAATTACTGATCGACCAATCTCACCCAACCGAAACGGCAGCAGGTTCAGTAAATATCCTTCTGTAATTGTCAAGAACGACTGCATAACCGAAGGCTTTTTGTCCAATGTCACCCGCCAGGCCAAGCCACGGAAGAAAAAAGCCACCGTTTGCAAAAGAAAGAACATCAACACCAGTTCGAGGGAGACATTGCGGAAAGTCTGTAAAAGGATTTGGGGATCAACCACTGCTGCCAGTATCGCGATTACAACAACGCTGATCACGATTCCAGGGAGTATTCTTCTAATAAATGATTTCGGTTTTTCTTCCATGAATAATTATCGACGGTTAATTGTCATCGTTCAACTGCAGAACCGCCATAAAAGCTTCCTGAGGGATTTCAACACTACCTACCATCTTCATACGCCGTTTGCCGCGCTTTTGTTTCTCAAGCAGCTTCCGCTTCCGGCTGATGTCACCACCATAGCATTTCGCAAGCACATCTTTTCGCAGCGCTTTGACGTTGGCGCGGGAAATCACCCGTCCCTGCGAGCTGGCCTGAATTGCCACATCATACATCTGGCGCGGAATCAGTCCTTTCAATTTTGTAACCAGCAGCTGACCCTTATGATATGCATCTTCCTTATGAACAATTGTTGCCAGTGCATCCACCGGTTCACCGCCGACCAGCACCTCCACTTTGACCAAGTTGCCAGGGCGATATTCTGCCACGTGGTAGTCCATCGAAGCGTACCCTTTCGATCGTGATTTCAATTCATCAAAAAAGTTGACGATCAATTCAGCCAGAGGAATTTCAAAGTTAAGTTGTGCACGGTCGGGCGCCGGGTAATCCTGATCGATGAACACTCCGCGTCTTTTGCGAACCAGTTCCATGATCGTCCCATAATACTCCATCGGCGTAAAAATCTGCAATTTCATCCACGGCTCGCGAATTTCCTGAATCAGCCGTTCCTCAGGCAATTGAACCGGCGAATCAATCAGCAAGACAGATCCATCTAACATGACTGCTTCGTATTCAACTGATGGCGCGGTCACCACAATATCGAGGTCATACTCGCGTTCAAGTCGTTCCTGAATGATTTCCATGTGGAACAGCCCTAGAAAACCGCATCGAAAACCAAAATTCAGCGCCTGTGAGGTCTCCGGTTGAAAATCAAGTGATGCATCGTTGAGCTGCAGTTTTTCCAGCGCGTCGCGCAACAAGTTGTAATCTTCACCTTCCACCGGGTAAATACCGGCAAAGACCATCGGTTTTGCCTTTTTATACCCCGGTAACATTGCTTTAGCGCCATTCACTGCTGTCGTGATCGTGTCGCCAACGCGACATTCACGGACAGTCTTGAGCCCGGTTGCAACATATCCCACCTCTCCAGCTTTCAACTGGGGAACTGGCTTCATCGCCGGAGAGAAAATGCCAATTTCAACCGGTTTTAAATCAGCACCGGTCGCCATCAGGTGTAGGGTTGTATCGGTGGTCAACGTACCTTCACGCACGCGTAAATAGGCGACGACGCCCTTATAAGAGTCGTATTCAGAGTCGAAAATCAGCGCTTGAAGCGGTGCGTTTTCGTCGCCGGAGGGTGGTGGTACCAGCGTGACGATTTTTTCCAAAACCTGATCAACATTAGAACCTTCTTTCGCAGAGATGCGCGGGATATCTCCGCTGTCGATCCCCAACAAATTGGAAATCTCTTTTGCAACTTCGACAGGTTGCGCAGAAGGAAGATCAATTTTATTAATCACCGGGATAATCACCAGGTCAGATTCAAGCGCCAGATAGAGATTCGCCAGCGTCTGCGCCTCGATCCCCTGCGTCGCATCCACAATCAGCAATGCCCCTTCACAGGCTTCCAGTGCACGGCTCACTTCGTAATTAAAGTCGACGTGACCGGGGGTATCGATCAAGTTTAACTCGTAAGTTTCACCATCTGCTGCCGTATAAGTCATGCGCACCGCGGATGCTTTGATCGTGACGCCCTTCTCCCGTTCCAACTCCATTGAGTCGAGCACCTGATTCATCATCTGCCGATCCGAAATTGTTCCGGTAAGCTGCAACAAACGGTCAGCCAGCGTTGATTTTCCATGATCCACATGCGCAATAATGCAGAAATTGCGAATATTTTCTTTCATAACCGGTGAATAAGTATAACATTGAATAAGAGGCTTGATCCCCGTTAACGGATGCTTTGTTCACCCGATTATTAGCGATGATCAATAATCTCAACTGCAATAATCAGCTATTGACATCACGGTTAAATGTTTTATTTATAAGGAGTAAAGTGAAATTCCAACAAACTAAAGCTTCTGAAATCCAAGTAGGAGAGTTTGTATCATTATTGTTCCGTAAATAATTTCTAATTCCAATTATTCCATGCTCAGAAGTTACTACGAAATCGTTGTTTAAAAAAGTAAGAAAAGTAATCAAAGAAATGGAAATAAGAATTCCAATTTCTACTCCGTAGTATTCTCTCAAAATCAATCGATGGGATGATGATTTGAGCGTATATGGAACTCTACAGGACGATATGAATACATTATCGGATGGAGCTTGTGACTAACACATTCATTTGGAATTATAAAACGAATGTATAGACTCACAAACATATTGAATCTCATCTTCTGTAAGAAAAGGATCTATCGGAAGGCTGATCATAGTCTTGGCCAATTCTTCGGTAATTGGAAAGTCACCAACTTTATAACCTAAATCTTCATAAGCTTGAGAAAGGTGAGGAGGTATTGGATAATGAATCATCGTATCAATACCATCATTTTTTAAATGACCAATTAATTCATCCCGTTCTTTACATCTAATTACGAATTGGTGCCAGACATGTTTTACATTTTCGGATACAGAAGGCAAAATAATTGGGTCGTAACCCTTTAGCTTATCCACATAAAACGAAGCAATTCTATTCCGTTTTTGATTCCATTCCTCTAGATAGGATAATTTCACTCTTAAAAAAGCAGCTTGCAGGGGATCGAGACGTGAATTATGACCTTTAACTATGTTTTGATATTTTTTCTCCAAACCATAATTCCGTAGTATTTTCAGCTTCTTTGCAAGCAGTTCGTCATTTGTTACGATTGCTCCTGCATCACCGAACGCTCCCAGATTTTTAGTAGGATAAAAACTAAAGGCTGCTGCATTCGATAATGCACCAGAAAAGTTTCCACGATACAATCCGCCATGATTCTGTGCTGCGTCCTCAATGATGGCAAGATTGTATTTTTTTGCAATAGAAATGATCTGATCCATTTCTGAATACTGCCCATATAAATGAACTGGAAGGATCGCACGAGTTCGTTCGGTGATCGCTTTCTCAATCAATAAAGGGTCTATATTAAAGGTACTTATATCGGGTTCGACCGGAATAATTTTTGCTCCAACATAGGAGATTGCAAGCCATGTTGCAATATACGTGTTCGCCGGAACGATTACTTCATCTCCTCGCCCGATATCGAGTCCCATTAGGATTAATTGAAGTGCTTCCAGACCATTCCCAACACCAATGCAATGGTCTACTTTATTGTATTCAGCGAATTCCTTCTCAAAGGTTTCGACTTCTTCTCCCAAAATGTACCAGCCGGAATTTATTACTCTAGAATAAGCGTTATCGATTTCTGAACTAATACTTGTATACTGTTTAGATAAATCCAGGAAAGGAACTTTCATTTTCCTATTTCCTTCACGAAAATGTCATAGTCGCGGATGTAATCAGCGGCATTATACTTCTGAGAGGCAAGAACAAGCAACACTGCGTCGGAAGAATACTTATATTCAACAGCCCATACCATAGGTGGAACATGCACTCCTATATTTGGATGATTCAATAATACTTCTACCCGCTTTTCACCATCATCAACCATTACAGAGCATGTACCATGTACACAGGAAATAAACTGATGACATTCATAATGAGCATGCGCTCCTCTCACCTCTTTACTGGGGACGCCATAAACAAGGAAGTATCTTTCAGGGACGAAAGGTAAATGACCATGTATTTCGGCAAATGTCAGTTTTCCCCGAAGATCCACAACTTCAGGAAGCGTGACAATCGATACGCCCTTTACATCAAGTTCCCTGATACCTACATCTGTATCCGTATTCTCAATAACTACTGCTGATTTTCCCATTCCTTCTGCATAACCTTTAATTCTGGCAGGGTTCCCAACGACGATTGCATATGGAGGCACATCCTTGGTTACCACAGCTCCAGCGCCTATCATTGCATATTGTCCTATCGTGATTCCTGGAAGGATCGTTGCATTAGCCCCCAATGAAGCGCCTTTTCTAACGATTGTTTTTGGATAATTTGAAAGATGCCTTTTACTGCGAGGGAATGGGTCATTCGAAAAAGTAACGTTCGGCCCAATAAAAACATCATCCTCAATCGTGATGCCGTCCCAAATCTGGACACCGTTTTTAATCGTTACGCGATTGCCAACTTCAACTTCATTTTCAATAAAAACAGCCTCACAAATATTACAATCTTCACCTATTTTGGCGCCTGGCAGAATATGTGAAAAGGCCCAAATTCGTGTGTTTGAACCTATATGTTTAGAATCTATTAATGCATTGGGGTGTGAAAAATAATTGTTATTCGCCATCAATATCGCCTTTTTCTTTCTCGTAAACTTTATCGATTATGAATAAAGGACGTTTTCGGGTCTCATCGAGTCCCCTCCATAGATATTCGCCCAAAACGCCTAACATAAGCATCTGAATCCCAGCTGTGAAGGTGAGGATAATCATCATGGGAACCCATCCTTGGACTACTGTTCCCCAAAATATCCATGATAATAATATAAACGCACCATACAAAAACGATGCTATTGCGACCATTAATCCTATAGCGGAAAGCGCTCGAATTGGAACATAGGAAAACCCTACGAAAGTATCTAAAAACAATTTGATCTTTTTGGAGAACGTCCAGCGTGATTTTCCCTTTTTCCTCTTTTTTCTCGTGTAAGGGATCAATACTGGATCAAAACCTGTCCAATAGATTAAGGACATTATATTTGTGTTTTTTTCAGAAATCTTATTTATCTCAGTTATGATCTGCTTATCAGCTAAAAGGAAATCAAATCCTCCCGGCGGATAAGATTCAAGCGCGTACTTCCTGACCAGTTTATAAAAAAGATTCGAAAATTTTCGTTCAAAGAAAGAGTCTTCCCTGTTCTCACGGACTGCTAAAATAAGTTTATTTCCCTTCTCCCAGCTTTCAATCATTTGAACAAACAGTTCTGGTGGGTCCTGGAGGTCAGCCGTAATTACTCCAACACAGTCACCATTAGCGATTGAAAATCCCGCAGCAATTGCAGCCATGGAACCAAAGTTACGAGATAATTTTGCCACGCGGATAATATCTGGATATTTTCTTTGATAATCGATCAAAATACTTAGCGAATTATCTTTTGACCCATCATCTACAAATATTATTTCAAAAAGGTAGTTTTTACTGTTATGATGCGTGAGCTGAATCAACCTCGGGACAGTATCGAGCAAATTCTGTTCATTAAAATATACAGGGATTACGATCGAAATTTTTTTCATTTTTCGTTATTATTCACTAGTAAAAAATTATAATGTATTAGTAGATGAACAAAAAATATATTTCCTAAAAAACATTTTGTTGGTGTCCATGACAAGATAAGAAAATAAAACATTAATTAAATCTATGTTGTATAGAACGATCAGGTATAAGCCAGAATGCCTTATTACATGATAAGTTATATCAGTTAAAAAACCGCTCGCCAAACCAGGCGATTGTAATTCATTCATCATTACTAATAATTGTCCTAGCTTTCATAACTTATTGATAAATAGGAAATCCCATAGGATAACTGAAAATGAGAGGCCAATATGGGATTATGTGAAACATTTTTTTATCCACCCGCGTAACATGCAAATTTCTGTTTCGCCCTCTTCGTGTCCTCAACAGACTTAAGCCTTAAAACAAGAAACGTCCCGCAAGAGCAGCCTCCTGCGGGGCAAAAACGTTCACAAATTTTCTTGAAATCAGACGTGGGTTTTAGTCAAATGTTACCGTCGCGGTCATTCCCCACAGCAAATTCAGTGAGTTCGGATTCAGCTTAATTTCGACCGGGTAAACTACCTCTCCCAGATACTTATCAGACCAGTTAGTTACTTTCGTTACGACCCCGGTCAGCTCCTTCTCAGGATAAGCGTCAAATACAACTGTTACGGTGTTTCCGACTTTGACTTTGCTCATATCAGTTTCAGAAAGGTCAACGGTCTTGAGCACCATCTCGCTTGGGTCCACTAACAGGATCAGTGTTTCACCAGCTGCAGCCAACTCACCAACCTCAACATCGACCCGCGTAACCACACCATCGAATGGTGCAATGATTTTCATCAGTGCAATATTCTTTTCTGCGTTGCTCTGAGCGCTTTTCGCGGCGTCAATCTGCTGATTAATCACATCCAGCTCTTCCTGCTTCGGGCCATCAGCAAGTTCTTCTACTTCCCGCTGCGCATCTTTCAATGCTGCTTCTGCAGAAGATACATTCGCCTTCGCAGTGGCTTGTTCATTCAACAGCTTCTGGTAATCCCGCAGCAGTTCATCATAAGCCTGACGTACAGTGACGAAGTCATCTTCAACCTTGATACGTCGATCACTCTCACGGGAGAGATCAGCAACGTCGTCTACCAGTTCCTGAGCGTCCTTGACATCTTTGTATTTATCGCGCGCGGCTTTGTTGGCATTATCCAGCTCAGTCCGAAAGGTAGGTTTTTCATAAGGCTCAAAATCCCTCTTCATTTCGTCAAGCACATCCTGCGCTTTGAGCACTTCCAGTTCAGCCAATGCTTTTGAAGATTCATAGCCGTCCTGCAGCGCTTTCAGGTCTTTTTCAGCCTGTTTTAAGGACAGGGTTGCTTCAGCATAAGCCAGATCATATTGCTCTTCGCCCTGCAGCACAGCCAGTACGTCACCGGACTTCACAACATCACCCACCTGGACATTCACTTCCGCAATAATTCCAGAAGATCTGAACCCCAGGGAGACATCCTTCTTCGGCCACAGATTGGCTTCAGCGATCGTACCCGTCATAATCGGGGCAACTACTGCTGGCGCTTCGGTAGCCACCGGCTCTGTCGATTTCTGTTCAAACAAAGGGATAAAAGATGCCAGAATCACGACCAATGTCGCCACTGTCACTAATCCAATAAACCATTTTTTCATAAACATCCTCCTGGAGTTTTCAAAACTCTCTCTATTCTGCCGATAAAACTTCCTGAATCGTTAACCGGATCGCGGAACGCGCCGGCATCAAACTTGCCAGGGCTGCGAAAAACAGGGAAAATCCCAACCAGACCACATAACCAACCCAGGTATAAGCCGGGTCCATCATGCTGCCGAAGACTGCATTTCCCATCGCCTGTGAAAGAAAATGAAAGAAGGGGAAGGAAAGCACAATCCCACCAATCCAACTCAGCACACCGATCATGATTCCTTCTGTCATAATGTTCTGCAACACCGCTTTATCCGATGCTCCAATAGACCGTAAAATTCCAATTTCGCGCGTGCGTTCCATTACATTTAAAGACATCGTCCCTGTCATACCAATACTGCCCACAATGGCCACCAGAATTGCCATGATAAACATAAACGCAGACAGAATCGACAAACCTGATGCAGCATCGTGAATAAAATGGTCATTGCGCTGAATTGAACGGACTTTGTATCCATTAGCCGTCAGGGCGTCCTCAATTTGACGCAATTTGTTTTCACTGTCAGTATCCATACCCTCATGGATTTTTATTTCAAACCGGGTTGTACGCGATCCCAGGCCAGACACTTCCTGCCAGGACGAAAGAGGCATATAACCCATGTAACCTCCTGATTTTCCTGCCATGGTGAAGAACCCCACTACCACCCATTTCCGTTTCAACCCACTGCTGTTAATTTCCAGTTCAATTTCGTCGCCTACCTTGAAAGCAGATGGACCGGTCATAAATTTTTCACTGAGCGCAATGGCATTGATCTCGCCTGGTTCATACCAGCGACCCTCTTTCATTTTCGGAACAATCAATTGTGAGTGATCGGACGGTGCCAGAATCTGCACATTCGGACCGTCATTCTGCCCAACCAGCTTAACTACCGCCGTTCCGGCTCCCCAACCCTCCACGAAGTCAACGCCCTCAATCGTTTTCAATATTTCCGTAACACGATCCTCCCGCGCAGGCGTCATCAGGTTGGCGCTGTATTCCGCCATGAAATAGCGACTGATCGCCTTAGTGTGATTGTCAATTGTTTCTGTCACATTGAAGGTAGCGATAAAAATTCCACCGCCAATCGATAACGTCAGCAAAGTCAGGAACAACCGCAGGCGGTTGGAAATCATATTCCTCAGCGACAATGCTACCGGCCGGGAAAACAGGCGGGTTGCCCAGCTGAACATACGCGAGCTGTTATCATGTGCCGATAGACGTGCACTTCCGGTGGTATTCAACGCTTCCTGAATACTGATCCTCACACCCTTGCGAACCGGTAAAATGCCGGACAACTGCGGAATGATGATTCCAAGTAGAATCTGAACGATGATTGTTTGCCAGATAATACCGGTCAGAACGATGCGGTAATTGATAGCACTGGCAAGGAACCGTCTGAACCAGCTGGCTGCCACCATACTCAGCGGAATCGCCAGAATAAGCGCAGCGAGCGAAAACAGGAAGATGAGATAGAAATACATCCGGTTCAGCTTGCCTGAACTGGCACCGATCGTTTTCATCGCTCCAATCTGTTTGATCTGCTGCGAAAGGATCGCCGACAGCGTGTTAAATATCAAGGTTCCGCTCAGGAAAAGGATCAGGATACCGACAATAAACAGCACACCTGCGATTGCGTCAATATAGTCTGAGATCGGGTGAACAGAAGTTTTTGCCAGCGTAACGCTGTTGATCGAAATACCGCTTTTCTCTATCCGATCAGTAACGATCTTGCTCACATCTTGGATCGACGTGAGATCATTGCCATCGCCGTTGATGACAACATTCAGCAGGTTCCAGTTTTTGGGCAGTTCTACGCTGGTCAGCGTGTCCGGATGAATATATCCAGTGATCGGTGCCATGAAAACCTGGCTGTAATTGATCACTCCCAGGCTGGGATCCCGTACGCGAGCGACAATTGTCAACAATATGTCTTTGCCGGAATCCGTCCGAATCGGAATCGAATCGCCGATTTTATACCCTGTCAGGTTAAATTTGAAATTTTCGAGCGCGATTTCACCCTTTTTCAACGGCCACGATCCCTCCAAAACTTCCACCTTGTTGACTTGCCAGCTGTCCATTTCGGTCGCATTTAACGATATGTTTTCAAGATCACCTTTAGCCGTGATAGTACGCAATGAGGCGGATCGACTCCCCTGTGCATGTGAGATTTCAGGCAGACTCTGGATTGAGCGCACCAGAGAATTGTCAAATTTAGACAGTTTAAAGTAAATATTTGCCGGATTGATTTCCTCGTATCCGATCCGGATATCATCCGCCAGGCACAACCAAACCGTCATGATCGTACCAATCGCGAACAGCCCAACTGCAATCGACAGGATGATCAGGATTGAGCGTCCCGGGTTGGATAACAGATCGTGATGAACTTTTCGTCTACTTGGAGTCATGTTTGCCCTCCCTCGACGTTCATTTGCGCTTTATCAAAACTGCTGGCTTCAGCTTTCGGGCTGGTTTCATCCTGAAGGAGGTTGCCATCGGAGATGCGCAGCAGACGGCTGGTACGCTGTACCATATCCTGATCGTGTGTAACCATCAGGATTGTTTTATCGCGCTCAACCAGGCTTTGGAACAGGTCAACCACTTTGGAAGCTGTAACCGAGTCCAGGTTTCCTGTGGGTTCGTCAGCGATCAGGATTGGCGGGTCATTTGCCAGCGCGCGGGCAATCGCTGCAATTTGCTGTAACCCACCTGATAATTCATGCGGATATTTATCAGCAAACGGAACCAGCGCCAGCTCAGCCAGGATCTTGTTCGCACGATCGGTCCGCGCATTCATTGGCAGCTCGTTTAGATAGTCCATCGGCAGCAATATGTTTTCCATCACAGTCATCACCGGTAAAAGCTGAAAAAACTGAAAGACGATGCCAATATTTTTGCCGCGCCATATCGACAGCTCATTTTCGCTCATCTTTTCCAAATGGTTCCCGTTGATCACAATTGACCCCTCCGATGGATGGTCAATTCCAGTCAGCATGTTGATCAGCGTAGTCTTCCCACTGCCGCTTTTACCGACGATACCGACAAATTCCCCCTCATCAACATTGAACGACACATCATTGAGCGCAACTACCCGCCCGGATTCAGAATCAAAGAATTTACTGAGATGACTGACTTCGATCAGACTCATGAGTCTCCTGCCTTCTCGTCTGAGACAATCAGCCCGTCATGCAGGCGAATGACACGCTGGAATCTTTTTTCCAGCGAATTATCATGCGTGACGATTATCATCGTCATACCGTTGGCAAAAATCTGGTCGAAGAGGTTGAAAATTATTTCCGAAGTCCCGGCATCCAATCGGCCGGTAGGTTCATCAGCCAGCAGAATCTGCGGCTCTGAGATCAAAGCCCGCGCAATGGCAACACGCTGCTGTTGTCCTCCGGAAATCTCCGAAGGATACTTATTCACATGCGCTTCCAGCTCCACCATTTCAAGCAACATCATGGCGGCGTCCCTGGACTTCTTTTCTTCATACTTACCAATGAAATCCAGTGGCAACATCACATTATCAAGCAATGTCAATCCAGGCAGCAGATGAAAGGATTGAAAAATAAAGCCGAGATTTTCTCCCCGCCAACGAGCACGCTCATTTTCGTTCATGCCATGGATGTCGGTTCTTCCAATCAGCACCGAACCGCTGGTTAACGAGTCCAAACCAGCAAGCATGTTCAGCAAGGTCGTTTTGCCGGAACCGGATTTGCCCATGATTCCGACATATTCCCCTCTGCGTATATTTAGGTCAATTCCTTTTAATGCTTCTGTTATAACTTTGCCGGTTCGGTAATTCTTTCGAATTCCCTCCGCCCGAATTAAAGTCGAAAAGTTAAATTCAGTCATATACCCATATTATTTTATCGAAAAAAATGTTTATCCGCTTGACATTTTTAACCAATTGTATAAAATTTTGACAGAATTTATCTTATGTATGATAATCATATTATGAGTATAGAAACCAGAGAAACCACTTCCAGACATTCCCTCATGACGCAGCGGCTCATCGCCCAGGCGCTGAAAACGTTGATGAGTGAAAAGCCGCTGGAGAAAATCACCATTCAGAATATCGCCGACCGCTGCGGCATCAAACGTCAAACTTTCTACTACCATTTTCGCGATATTTATGATGCGCTGGAGTGGTTATATGAGGAAGAAACCGTTTCCATCCTGCAGCAGTTCTCCTCTGTCGAGAACTGGGAAGATCCTGCGCTTCTTATTCTGAAGTACATGCAGGAGAATTCAGCCGCCTGTTTGAACGTCTTAAACTCAATGGGCAACAAGCTGATTAGAAAATTTTTCTTCCAGGATTTCTACACCATTTATCATAAAGCTTTCATCAACTTGACCGCTGGCTATGACCTTGATCCCAAGCTGGTAGATTTTTTCGCTCGGATGACAGTTTACGCCATTGAGGGAAGCGCCATCAACTGGCTTGAAGAGGGGATGAAACGCTCACCGGAAGAACTGGTGACCATGGTTGGCATTTATCTGGATGGGATGATCAACATCCTTATCAACCATGAACATAATTCCTTCGATTTTAAGAAAAGTAATACTAAGAAAGCTATTTTTAAGGTCATGAAGCAAAAACGGATCGGATAAGCATCTTCAGGTCATTTCGTGGCGCATTCCGATTTTGAATCAAGACTAAAAACTCGGTGTTTCCTTTCGGCCCCAGCAATGGCGACCGAATTGAATTAACCACTGCCATTCCAGTTTCTTCCACAACTCCAAGGATATCCGTCAACACTTCCGCGTGTACTTTTGGATCGCGGATGACCCCCGCGCCTTTTGCGGCTTCAACACGTCCCGCTTCAAACTGCGGTTTGACCAACGCAATCAATTGACCGATTTCAGGTTTCAGCCAGTTTTTTACGACCGGCAGTAGAATTTTCAGTGATATAAAGGAGGCGTCAATCGTACCGAAATCTGTCAACTCGGGCAACATTTGAACATCACGGGCGTTCGTCTTCTCCATACAAATCACGCGAGGATCATTACGCAGTTTCCAGTGCAGTAGACCTGATCCGACATCAATCGAATACACTCTGGCAGCCCCTGCCTGCAACATGCAATCAGTAAAGCCACCGGTAGAAGAGCCTACATCAAAACACACCAGATCGCTTAAATCCGTCAAGTTGAAAGCGTCCAGTGCTCCCTGCAACTTTTCACCACCCCGGGAAACGAAGCGCGGTCCATGATCAACAACAATTTCAGATTCTTCAGCCACCATCACCGATGGTTTGATCACCTGTACCTTGTTGACGGTCACCTGACCAGCCATGATCAGGCGTTGTGCAAGCGTTCTGCTTTCGGTCAACCCGCGCTCAACCATCAGCGTGTCCAGCCTGGTCTTGTTCTTCATGATCCTTCCTCCTTTCCTGTGTGAATGTTCCAGCGGATGCTGCCCTCAGAATTCGCTACGATTATAATATACCCATAATTATGAAAACTCGAGATGTCATCGCTGGTATGCGCATCAAACAATGGCCCAAAAACGGTTTTATGTTTGCCGCAATCGTTTTTGACGGCCAACTTTTTCACTGGCAGGCGCTCTCAAAGACGCTAGTTGGCTTTGTCTTACTCTGTCTTCTTAACAGCGGAGTTTATTACTTTAATGACCTGATTGATCTGCCATCTGATCGCAGTCATCCGAAAAAGAAATTCCGCCCCATCGCCGCCGGCATGATCCCTGTTCACTCCGCGCGCGTCATCTCAGCTGTATTGCTGTTTATTGCGTTGGTGGGCGCATTTTTCCTGAACAGAACCTTCTTCCTAGTATTGATTTTGATTCTCGCAATCAACATTATTTACACGCTCTACCTCAAGCACATTCCGCTGATCGACGTGGTAACGATTGGTATCCTGTTTATTCTGCGCGTGATTGCCGGCGTTGTGCTGATCAAAGTAAAAGTGTTTTCGCCATGGTTGTACCTGGTTACCTTTATGCTGGCGCTCTATCTGGGATTCGGCAAACGGCGTGCTGAGTTGGTTCAGATTGGCAATCACGCTGGGGAGACCCGTCCAGTGCTCAATGGGTATACCCTGCCGCTGCTTGATCAGCTGGTTACAATCGTCTCGTCAGTCACCATCATTGCCTATTCACTCTATACTTTTTCCGGTCCAACACTGCCGGATAATCATCTGATGATGCTCACCATTCCGATTGTGGTATTGGGAATATTTCGCTATCTTTACCTGATCCAGGTAAAACACAGTGGCAGTGCTCCTGAAGAAATCCTGATTGGCGATCGGGTCATTTTAGGGACGGTCGCAACTTTTATTCTATTCGTTCTCGCAATCTTATACTTCTGAGGATGAAATGGGGAGCGCCTGCGCAAAAGCGATCTTATTTGGAGAACATGCAGTCGTCTATGGCGAACCTGGCATTGCAATCCCTGTCCCTCAACTGACCGTAACTGCAACCTTCTCCGAACAAGACTACATGAAATCTTTTCGATCTCTTCATATAAATTCTCCTGAGGTTGGTCTGGATACTGACATTTATGACCTCAAGTCCACCCATCCTATTCGTCACTTAATTGAGTTATTGCAAATTGAGCTGGGCATTTCCGAACTACCGCATAAAACACTTACCATCCGTTCTTCCATCCCGCTTGAATCCGGCCTCGGATCAGGGGCAGCCACATCAATTGCAATTATCCGGGCTTTTTCCGGAGAATATGATCATCCGCTTTCGGTTGACCGCGTTTCAGCACTGGCATATGAGATTGAGAAAATTTATCACGGCACACCCTCAGGGATCGATAATCAGGTCATCGCCCACGGCATACCGATCTTTTTTCGCAAAGGCTCACCGGTCGAACCATTGAACCTCACCCAGTCTTTACCGCTGATCATTGCGAACTCCGGAATCAAGAGCCCAACCAGAGAAGTAGTTGGTGATATCCGTGATCACTTTGACCAGCATGAGCAGGTCATTCATGAAATCGGCTCGCTTTCGCTGGCGGCGCGGGATGCATTACTGCGATGGGATATGGAACAGGTTGCAACCTTGATGAATGAAAATCAACGCCTGTTGAGGCTTTTGACCGCTTCCAATGAACGGCTCAATGATTTGATCGATATCGCGCTGAAAGCGGGAGCCCCTGCTGCTAAATTGACTGGCGCAGGCAGAGGTGGCAATCTGATTGCTCTCTATCGCAATGAATTAGAACGTATGCATATCCAGAAAGCATTGAGCGAGGCAGGAGCACAGGTTTACTTATGATCACTTATCTCAAACTAGGCGGATCGTTAATCACCGATAAAAACAAGCCACACATCATCAGACAGGCAGTCCTGCAGCGTTTGGCAGAGGAAATCAGGGCAGCATTGGACGCAGAGCCAGACCTCCAATTGATCATCGGGCATGGCTCCGGCTCTTTCGGCCATTTTCCAGCCAGCCAATATGGGACGCGCGACGGTGTTGCGACAGCTGAGCAATGGCGCGGATTCGCTCAGGTTCATGCGGAAGCTGCCGAGCTCAACCGCACCGTCACAGCTGAACTGCGCAAAGCCGGCGTGGACTGTCTGACATTTGACCCGCTATCGCTCTTTGCGGGCGGATCAGACAACCATCAAAGAGCATCCCAATCAGTTTTTACCGTATTGGAAAAAGGGTTGGTCCCGCTGGTATATGGAGATACCGTGCTGAACCCTGAACGAGGCGGCACCATCCTCTCCACTGAAGAGGTTTTTATCCAATTAGCGTCTGCTCAGAATCAACCCGCACGTTTTCTGCTTGCCGGAGATGAACCCGGTATCTGGCGTGATTTTCCGGAGAAGACAGAATTGATCCATTCGGTAGACATTTCCCTTTTTCATCAAATGAATGTAAAATTTATTTGTGGAGCTGCCACAACTGACGTGACAGGGGGAATGCGCGCAAAAGTAAACCTGGCAGTTTCTTTATTGAAAAAAGGCTTAGGAAAAGAAGTGCTCATTTTTTCAGGGTTGGAACCGCAAAACGTATTTAAAGCGTTACTTGGTGAAAACCCAGGAACCCTTATCGCCTGAAACTAAAGGGTTCCCTTAAAATCTAAAGCAACTATATAAAAAAGGAAAGAATCAGAGACGGATCGGCATGAACTACGCATCCAATATGGTTATTTATCGGAAAGAAGAGGAAATACTCGCGCCTTATGCTATTCACACAGCCAACAGCAAAGGGCGCACCTACCCCGAACCCGAGCACGATTTCCGCCCCTGTTTTCAACGCGACAAAGATCGAATCATTCATACCAGTGCATTTCGTCGACTCGAATACAAAACCCAGGTATTTGTCAACGACGAGGGCGATTATTACCGCACACGTATGACTCACACGCTGGAGGTTGCGCAAATCGGGCGCACGCTTGCCAGAGCCTTGGGCGCAAACGAAGACCTCACTGAAGCGATCTGCCTGGCACATGATATTGGCCATCCACCATTCGGTCATTCCGGTGAAGCTTCCCTGGCAAAAATGATGGTTGATTCTGGCTCTTTCAACCATAATTTACAGACGATGCGAATCATCACCCGATTGGAGAAAAGATATTCCGGGTTTGCCGGGTTGAATCTGACCTATGAAACTCTGGAAGGGATTGCCAAGCACGAGACCGAATACGAGGATCCTGCCAGAAAGCCGGAGACAACTGATCTTCGAGGGTCATTTGAGGCGCAAATCGCCAATGCTGCTGACGAAATTGCCTATTCCGCGCATGATCTGGACGATGGATTGCGGTCAGGGCTGATCAAAGCCAGCCAATGCGAGGATCTGATGGTTTGGAAAACGATTGCTGATGCGCTGAACTGGGTTGGCCCGCGTTTTTCAGATCTGACCCGTCATCAGTTTATTCGCAGTCTGATCAATATGATTGTTACCGATCTTTACCATGCCACTCAGGAAAAGGTTAAAGATTCCGGTGTGCGAACTGTTGAAGACGTGCAGCGGCTGCCCTACAATCTGGTGAGCAACAGTGCTCCTTGGCTGCTGCAATTGCGCGAGCTGAAAGACTTCCTTTTCAATAACCTTTATCGGCATTATCATGTGATTCGCATGAGTTATAAAGCCGATTTGATCATCACGCGCCTCTTTGAAGCCTATCGACAGGAGCCCGCGCTGTTGCCCCCACACATTTTGGAAAACATTGCATCCGAAGGACGCGATGTCGCGATTTGCGACTATATCGCAGGTATGACGGATCGCTTTGCAATTGATCAATATCAAAAATTATTTGAACCAGAATTTTTGCCGTAAGGAGTTTGGAAAATGGCACCCAATACCACTTATTTAACCGCGGAAGGAGCGAAAAAACTACAGGAAGAGTTGGCTGAGCTCAAAGGTGTAAAACGTGAGGAGATCATGGAACGCTTGCGATTTGCCATCTCGCAGGGTGATCTCTCTGAAAATGCCGATTATTCTTCCGCAAAGGAGGATCAGGCATTTCTTGAAGGAAGAATTCTGGAGCTTGAATCGCTGTTGTCCAACGTGAAAATCATCGACAATATCAAGGCTGAATCAGGTGTCGTGAATATTGGTTCAACGGTTATTATCCAGGAAGAAGATTTTGAGCCGGAAGAATACCGCATTGTCGGTTCACAGGAAGCCGACCCCGCCAACGGGCTGATCTCTTTCGAATCTCCGATTGGTTCAGCTTTATATCAGAAAAAAGTGGGCGATGTGGTGCAGGCAGAAACTCCAACCGGGAACATCACCTTCAAAATTCTTAAAGTAAAATAAGCTCCCCTGTCAAAAAAAGAATGCTTCAAAAATTTTGAAGCATTCTTTTTTATCTATATACCGATATCTGGCTATGGTTCCAATTGCCAGACGCGCACATCAAATACCACTTTATTGAAATAGCTGCGCTTGCCGCTGCTGCCGGTGCCATACTCCAGTTCAGTCACTATCACGATCATCTTCAACGTTTCGGACAACACCTCGTAGGGCTTGTTAACTTCGATCAAGTCGTACCGACCCTTGTTCTTCAATCGTTCCAACATGATGTCATTGGTATATGCGAAGTCGCTGAGCAGGAAATGGGTTGGTGTATGAACGTCATCGCGATCGAACAGCCAGATTTCAAACGCAGTCACTGCTTTAGGATCGGTATTATTGATCGTTTCCGCAATGCCTATGCCACATTCACCGATGAATTTGTCTTCCTTGTCATCCAATGAGAAGGTCTCGTCAAAGAAATCATCGCCCAGTTTGTAGGTTGCCTGATAATGAATCAACGGCTCATTCAGATTCGCAGGAGCAGTCGGTTCCTCCGCCTCATTGTCAGCCTCATCGAGCACCGGCGAACCGGTAAAAGCTGTTCCATCTAATTCTTCCTCGCTGAACTCCTTACTCTCCTCAATTTCAGCGATCGTATCCGCGTCAATCGTCTCGTCCAGTTCCAATGCGGATTCAAAATCGGTTACGTCTTCCTCACTACGCAAACTTTCCGTGCTGAGATCAATCATTTCACTGGATGCTTTGTCAGGATACTCTTCATCTTCCAGGATATCGGATAAATCGTCATCGAAGGCTGTATCCTCTTCCTCTGCGTTGGGGATATCCAAATCGTTGGCTTCATCCTGCTCGGCAAGTTTTTCCCAGAATGGCGCGTCCTCATCAGTGACAGCTTCTTCTCCCGCAGGGATTTTGCTCAGTTCAAGCTCCGGTTTTTCTCCGGCTGGTTTCTGTTCCTCAAACCAGTCTGCAGAGACCGATTCGTAGCGCAAACCACCCTCAACAGAAGTGCCTGTTGTCGTCGTTGGTTGATCGGCAACTGCAGTTACTGGCTGTCTTGTTCCTGATGGAACATCCGGGATGGGATGTTTCCTGAGGAAAGGTTCAGCTGAGCCCTCCTTAAGCGTCATCTCATCTTCAGGTTGACCATTCCTGCGCAGCAGTCGTTTAATCGATGATCGAAGAGCCAGGAAGAAGGCTTTCCCCCGTTCTGTCAGCAACAGGTACACCACAATGGCCGCAATTAATAACAGCGTCAAAACCCAGAGAATCACCCGAATCACACTATTCCCTTTATCTGGAAGAGGTGTCGTTTCCGTTTGCAGATCAGGCGAAGCCAGTGAATAGTCACCAACCACCCGCGAGAATTCCAGCAGCGCCAATGGATCAGTCAGTGGGTCTTTTTTGAGCAGGTTCAAGTAAGAGGTACCGCTGTTCTCAAATCGGTCATAGCGCCAGATCGCCCGCGGTTGATTGCGGGTAAACGCATATTCTGAGACTGCCATCCGCAGGTAATCTTCTTTCAGAATCTGATCTGCGTTTGCAAATCCATCGCCGGATCCGATACTGAACAGGCTGATAAATCCCAACAAAACCAGACAGGCGAGGAATCCCAGAACCAGCCCGCTCCAGAGCGGATATTGCCTGATCAGGTGGTTGAACTTCTCTTTTATCAATGCCACATTCAAACCTTGATAAGCTGATTTTATCCTGTTCATAATCACCTGCCGTCTTTAGATCATGCGTTGACTACTTCAATTTTCTCCTTACAATCCAAACATTGCAAGGTATCTTTATTGATTTCTACCATCATTCCGTCACAATTGGGGCATTTTTGAGCAACTGGTTTCTTCCAGGAGACAAAATCACAATCCGGATAGCCGGAACAGCCATAAAAGAGCCGTTTCGATTTTGATCGGCGCTCGACAATCTTTTTCCCGCATTTTGGACAGGAAACGTCCAACGTTACCTGAATACTTTCAGTGTATCGACATTTGGGATAAGCGCTGCATCCTATAAACCGCCCCGACTTACCATTGCGATACAACAGATCACTTCCACATTCAGGACAGGCTCTGCCAACCTTTTCCGGCTCAATTCTGGTTTTTGGCAACGATTCCCGCGCAGTTTTCACCGAAGGCTCAAAATCGGTATAAAAATCACGAATGAGATACTTCCAGTCTTTCTCACCGGATGCCACACCATCCAGCTCGTCTTCCATCTCCGAGGTGAAACCTTCATTGACAATATTGGGGAAGCTTTTTACCAGCAGATCATTGACCAGGATTCCCATCTCTGTCGGGACTAATCGCCGCCGATCGCGAACCACATAGCCCCGATCAAGGATGGTCGTTATCGTGGCAGCGTAGGTTGAAGGCCGTCCAATTCCTTTCTCTTCCAGCGCTTTTACGAGTGTTGCTTCAGTGAAGCGCGCCGGTGGCTGAGTAAAATGCTGCTCGGGAATCGTCTCAAGCCAGATTTGTCGCTGGCCTTCTTTCAACCCTTCCGGGAAGATCACATTCTGGTCAGCGTTCTCATCTTTCTCCTGTCCGGACTGGTCATAGACCTGCAGAAACCCCGGAAATACCATTTTGGAGCCGGTAGACCGGAAGTGATAATCAAGTTTTTGTCTACCTGTTACATTGACAGTCAGTGTCTCAAAGACTGCGTTCTCCATTTGCGAAGCCACAAAGCGTTTCCAGATCAGAGAATAGAGCTTCATCTGATCAGCAGAGAGGAGCGTTTTCAGTTTCTCCGGAGTGCGGGTAACATCGGTGGGCCGGATCGCCTCATGCGCTTCCTGTGCCCGTTGTGCTTTGGTTTTATAGACGGGAGGCTGATCGGGAACAAAATTCTTGCCGTATTTTTCTACAATAAATCTGCGTGTTTCATCCTGCGCAATCTGAGAAATGTTGGTTGAATCGGTACGCATATAGGTGATCAACCCGGTCATTCCTTCGCTGCCAATATCAATACCCTCATATAGCTGCTGAGCGATCTTCATCGTCTTTGAAGTCGAATAGCTCAAAGATTTGGATGCTTCCTGCTGCAATGTAGAAGTTGTGAAAGGTGCAGCAGGTTTGCGGCGTTTGGTTCCACTCTTGATGGAATCGATGTGATAGGCAGCAGTGCGGATGTTCTCCAGATGTTCGTCAACTTCCTCTTTTCGGTTAAGTGCAACTGCATCGCTGCCGATCTTGACGAGCCGGGAGAGGTAACTTTGTTCGCCACCTTCCGGTTTCAACGAAACCATGACGGTCCAGTATTCGATCGGATTAAAGGCATCAATCTCGCGTTCGCGATCCACCACCATTTTGACAGCGACGGACTGCACCCGACCTGCGGAAAGGTTGCGTCTCACTTTGTTCCACAGCAGCGGGCTCAGGTTGTATCCAACCAGTCGATCAAGCAACCGCCTTGCCTGCTGTGCGTCCACCAGATTCATATTCAGATCGCGGGTGTTATCAAAAGCTTCTTTGATCGCCGGTTCGGTGATTTCATGAAACACAACCCGTTCGGTAGTTGCCGGATCCATTTCGGTGGATTCCATCAGGTGCCAGGCAATCGCCTCCCCTTCACGGTCAGGGTCAGTTGCGATATAAACTTTCTTCGATTTTTGAACCAGCGCAGTAAGCTCCTTAATCAAAGCTCTTTTTTCATTCGGAACGCGATATTGCGGTTCAAAGTTATTCTCTATATCGATAGATAAGCTGGATTTTTTCAAGTCGCGCACGTGTCCCATTGAGGCTTTCACGACATATTTCTTACCAAGAAACCGGCTCACAGTTTTGGCTTTGGCTGGACTTTCGACAATAACCAGCTGGAGATTTCCTTTAGATTCCGAAGTAGACGAACTGGTTTTTCTGGCAGACACTTTGTTGGTGGAAGCTTTTGCCTTCGTTTTTCCAGCGGACATGGACTTCTTCCGGGTCTTGCTGATGCTTTTTCCTTTAGCAGCATCCCCATTTTTTCTTTTCGCAGATGTCTTTTCGGATTCTTTGGTTACAAACTGATCTTTATCAACATGCTCATGCGCAGGTGTCCGCCCCATTCTACTGATTTTGCCATGGCATACCGCGCATTCTCCTTTTGTGATTGCCGCCCCGCGGACAGTATATTCTGCCCGCGGATTTTCAATTTCCCGGTTCTGTTTACATTTCAGACAATATGCTTCCAAAACTACTCCTATAAATACGAGTTTAATTGGTTTTTCTTGAGATAATCCACTACTTCACGGACACGTTGAGAATCACTTTTTCTACATACCAATATCGCTTTATCCGTCTCAACAACAACTGTGTCTTCCATGCCGATCAGAACGACCATTTTTTGTGAATCCGTAGTAGAAGTCAGTGATCCCTTACTGTCAAGCGCGTAACTTTGTCCATTCAATACGATCACACCCTGGTCATCGGCAGGCATCACATCAAAAAGCGACTCCCAGGAACCGATATCGTTCCAGGCAAGGTTCTCCGCCGGCAGGACAACCACGTCGTCCGATTTCTCCATCACGCCAACATCTACCGAAACCTGCACCAGAATTGGCCATACTTTTTGAATATTCTGCTGGAATTCTACTTCATCCGCAGAATCGAGAATCTGGTCCAGACTTCGGGTCAGCTCCGGCAGGAATCTGGCAATGTCTTTCTTGATTTGATCGGCACGCCAGATAAACATTCCCGAATTCCAGTAGAAATTTCCCTTCGCCAGGAAGGCTTCCGCTTTTTCTTTGTTTGGTTTTTCGTGGAATCGCTTTACCCTCAGCAAGGGGTAATCGGTTGGCAGCGGATCCCCAAATTCGATATATCCCATGCCCGTTGAGGGAAACGTCGGCTTAATTCCCATCGTAACAAGATGCTTCCGATTGGCTGCGTCGTATCCATTGCGTAATAATTCATGAAACAAAGGAACATTTTGGATATAGTGGTCAGCCGGCAACACTGCCATCACCGCATTCGGATTTTTTCGCAGCAAATAAACCGCAGCCAGCCCAACTACACTGGCAGTCCCTTTTGGCAGGGGCTCGATCAAGAAGTTCTCAGCAGGAATGTTTGTTTGTGCCTTCAGTTTGTCAGTTTGCTCGGCAGTTGATACCACCAGAATATGATCCGTGTCGATCACACCCTTCAATCGGTCAATTGTCAGCTGGAACATCGTGCGTTCACCAGCAAGTTTTAGCATCTGCTTCGGATGGTCTCGCGTTGAGATCGGCCACAATCGCGTTCCTCCACCCCCCGCCATGATTACAGCATAAAAGTTGTCATTCATTGTCGGGTCTCCTTTCAATTCCATCCGTCCGATTCATTTTTTCCAATAATCCTAACACAGGTTTAAACGCGTTTTAGAAACAATCAAAAAATATTTGCATGGTCTGTTTTTTTCCTGGGACTGATTTGAATGCTGCTAAAAAAGCGATTGATTCTTCCGGTAGGTGTTCGGATTGGTTTCTGTCACAAACCCTTTGATCTCAAGCATCGTCAATATCGCACCAATTTTTCCAGCTGGCAAGTGCAAAACACGCGATATTTCGTCTATGTGAACGGCTTCATCAGAGATCAATTCGATTATTCTCTGCTCCAGTGGGTCTTCAAAGCTCATTTGTAATGGTTTTGAGATCGTCTTTGGCTTGGAGATAACAGTCCTCTTCATAAAGTCCAACAGATCTTCTTTCTGCAGCAATGGAATGGCGCCATCCCGGATCAGGCGATTGGTACCTATTGATTGCGGTGTATTGACGTTGCCGGGAATCACAAACACTTCACGGCCTTGTTCTGCGGCAAATTTCGCGGTGATCAGTGCACCCGATTTTTCGCCAGCTTCTATCACGATCGTTGCAGCTGCCATTCCGGAGATAATGCGGTTCCGCGGTGGAAAATTCGTACGATCCGGCGGAGTTCCGGGCGGATAATCACTGACCAGGGCACCGTCATGCATGATGCGTTCGGCAAGAATCCGGTTTTCAGCTGGATAAATAATATCCACACCTGATCCCAGCACAGCTACTGTTTTGCCATTATGTCTGACGGTTGAGTGATGAATGACCGTGTCGATCCCGCGCGCCATTCCCGAGACCGTAACAACACCATTATCAGCCAGATATTCGGCCAGATCAGCCGCAGTTGATGACCCATAGGAGGTCATGCGCCGAGTTCCCACGATCGCGACTGATTTTTCCATCTCCAATGGCAAATGTCCGCGAATGTAGAGAATCGGTGGAGGGGTGGCAATTGTCTTGAGCAGGGATGGGTATTCATCATCATCCCAGCGGATGACCTCGATCCCTTTGTCGTATATTTCCTGTGTGATTTTTATCGGCTCAATTTTCTTACGCGCCTGTTGGATTACGGAAACCAACCGGGAAGGAATTCCAGCTGAAACCAGTCGCGTCGGTGTCGCTTCCCAGGCTTCCTGTAATGAAGGAAAGGCTGTCAGCAGCATGCGGAAGCGCACCGCTCCCAACCCCTTTACGTGGCTGAACGCTACCCAATAGGGGAGATCATCATCAATCATGTTTCATACCAGTCAGGTGGTCGAATAATGATCTTTTGAGCAGTCAGATCTATCTTTACCACCACTTGCGGAATGGCAGCAATCAGTTCTTCGCTGCCATCTGTTTTTTCAATAACATAAACATCATTCGCGCCGGTTTCAAGAATTTCTTTTAATTTTCCGATCAGGTCATCTTGTTCATTTACCACATCCAGTCCGATTAACTGATGGAAGTAATATTCCCCTTCCGGAAGTTCGGGCAGAGACTCCTTTCGCACATAAACAAAAGTGTTTACCAGCGCTGAGACCTCTGTTTCATTGTGATATTGCAGAAACTTGATCAATAAAAAAGGCGGTTTCTGCCTGACCTGTTGAATTTTGCTTTCTTTGTATTCTCTGCCAATAAAGACGGTTTTTCCGGCCTGAATCCGCTCCGGGAAATCAGTCAGAGGCCGGAAAACGACCTCTCCATGGATGCCGTGACTGCGATGAATCTTTCCTATGCAAACGAAGACAGACCCATCTTGAAAAGATGAGTCTGCTTCAACGTTGTATTCCAAGTTCGACCCGGACACCATACCACAAGCGGTCAATTAGTACTTTGTATCGGGTTCCATTACATCCATCGTGACCTGTCGTCCATCCCGATTTGAGGTCACTTTAAGCAGCTGTCTGATCGAATTCGCGACTTTTCCACCTTTGCCGATAACGCGGCCCATGTCTTCTTTGGCGACATGCAGTTGAAGTCGTATTTTCGCACCATTTTTCGCCTGCGTTACCCGCACACTACTGGTGTCTTCGACTAACGCTAATGCAATATATTCAACCAGTTCTCTTGCTGACTCACTTTTTACGGGAGTTTTTCTTTGCAAGGGACACCTCTTTTTCCGATATTACGATTATTGAGCTGCACCAGTTTTGGGGTTAACAACCCGATTTGCGTAATATTCATTTGCTTCAGCCATCAGTTCTTCCAGCGTAGCTTTTCCGCTCTTATAGCGTTCAAAGCGCTCGGTCAAACCGACGCTTTTGAAGAGTTGGCTCACGGATTCACTTGGCTGAGCACCATTCTTCAACCATTCATAAACGCGGTCCTCTTTTACCGAAAATGTAAAAGGCTCTGTCCGGGGATTATAGTTCCCCAAAATTTCCAGAAAACGACCGTCGCGCGGGCTTTCTTTATCTGCCGCGATGATACGATATGTTGCCTGTTTTTTCAAACCATTCCGACGTAATCGAATACGAACCATGTTTCTAAAAAATCTCCTGTCCTTCGTAATTCCAAAATTTTAGTATCGCTGATGATCGTCCGTGACGAGGGTTGCGCAGAAGGAGTACGCAAGGGTCTTGTTCTACGGATTCCAGGTTTCAGCGGAACAGGTTGGAGAGACCCTTTCCACCTGTTTTTTGTATTGTTTTCATCATCTTCTGGCTTTCGCGAAACTGCTTCAGAAGGCGATTTACATCCTGTACATCAGTCCCGGAGCCTGCCGAGATGCGTCGTTTCCGGCTGGCGTTCAGAATATCCGGGTTGGCTTTCTCCTTTTTAGTCATCGAGTTCAGAATTGCTTCTGTGACCTTCAGGCTCTTTTCCGCTTCCTGCGGATCAATGCCGCGGGCAGCTTTGCCCAAATTTCCCGGGAGCATATCCAAAATCTGACGGATCGGCCCCATCTTTTTCATTTGCCTTAACTGCTCAGCAAAGTCTTCTAACGTAAAACGGCCGGACATCAACTTTCCGGCGTTTTGCACAGCCTGCTTCTGATTATAAACCGATTCAGCTCTTTCGATCAAACCGATCAAATCACCCATGCCCAGAATTCTGGAAGAAAGGCGCGCCGGATCGTACTCCTCTAACGCATCAATCCCTTCCCCTACACCAAGGTATTTAATCGGCACACCGGTTACACTGCGAATGGATATCGCCGCGCCACCGCGTGAGTCGCCATCCATTTTGGAGAGGATCAAACCGGTGATGTTTACGGTATCGCGGAACCCTTCAGCAACGTGTAGCGCTTCCTGCCCAATCATCGAGTCCACAACTAAAAGGATTTCAACCGGGTTGACGTTTTTCTGAATCGCCTGCAACTCCGTCATCAACTCATCGTCAAGCTGAGAGCGACCGGCGGTATCGATCAACATCGTGCTGAATCCGCCTTTCCTGGCGTACTCTAAAGCGCGTTTGCTCAGTTCCGGCGGTTTGAATCCGTCTTCTGTATAGACTTCGACATTGACGCGTTGCCCAAGTGTTTGCAGCTGTTTGATCGCTGCAGGCCGATACGGGTCTGCCGCAACCAGCAATACACGCTCACCATGCGCACGCAATCGTTTTGCAACCTTGGCAGCCTGGGTAGTTTTACCAGAGCCCTGTAAACCAACGAACATCACCACGCGCGGCTTTTCACCGGTCAGGTTGAGTTTTGAAGATTCGCCAAGCGTCTTGATCAGCTCTTCATTGACGATCTTGATCACCATCTGTCCGGGGTTAAGCGCTTCGGACACTTCTGTCCCAATAGCGCGTTCACGAACATTGGCAACAAATGTTTTCACAACCGAATAATGAACATCCGCTTCAAGCAGTGCAATGCGGACCTCACGCATGGCAGAGTCAACGTCTTCAACGCTGAGCCTTCCGCGGCGCGTTAATCCGGCAAATACTTTATTCAGTCGTTCAGTTAAGCTGTCAAACATCGTCCATTACCATGCAACACAAAATATTCTGCTTCTGAAAAGCAGCCTGTCAATTTTATCCTACTCCGACTGCCGTGTAAAGCCTTACTGGCTCAAATTGTTTCAGGAGTTGATCAATGTCGATTTAACGGGGCAACCAGTTGGCGAAGAAGAAACAGTTTCCCGCAAGCCAGCGACAGAATTTAAAGATGATGATAATCTCATTAAATAAAGAAAATAACTTGTTGTGTTGTGTTGTGTTGTGTTGTCTTCCCTGCTGCGTCGTTATGAAGGAAAAGCGAGTTTATCTATACGAAATTGATGTAAATGAACCATTGCAAAAAGCAGCTGCTTATGGAAGTTGCGATGCCTCCTGCTTGTTAGATGAAAAGTTCAACAAGCAGGAGGCTATCTCATCATACCTCATTCGAGGTGTATTCGTGCTGTTTCAATCAAAAAAAGCAATTAAATATTTTTCGTTAAATCAATAACTGAACGGACTGCAGCTCCAGATTTTCGGAGAAGTTCCAATTCATTAGGCGGCAATTGGACTTCAAGCACTTTTTCAATGCCTTCGCTACCAACAATGCAAGGGACACTGACAACTGTATCGTGCAAACCGTACTCGCCATCTAAAACACACCCGACCGTATAAATTATATTTCTATCATTAAGAAATGAAGTACACAATTCAGTAGCTACAATACCTATACTGTAGAAAGTTGCACCTTTTCGCTTGATTACTTCAGCACCGGCTTTTTTGTTTAGCTCACCCATTTCAAATTTTTCTTTTTCAGTAAATTCAATGCCGGATGCTTTACAGTAATCATCAATGCTGAAACCACTTATTCTTGAAAAACTCCACGCTGGGAATTGAGTTTCACCATGTTCGCCGAAAACATAAGCGTAGATATTTTTCATACCAATGTTAAATTTATCAAATAGCAAAGTCCGTAAACGGATGCCATCAAGAACCGTGCCTGATCCAACTACCGTACCGCGCGGCAAGCCTGTCCATTTACTTACATGGTAGGTCAAAACATCAACCGGATTCGAAATTACCAGGATGAGCCCGCCATCATAATGTTCCATGATACTCTCAGTCATAGCTTTGGCAATTCGAACATTTTTCTCTGCCAGGTCCATACGGGTTTCACCCGGTTTGCGTCCCGCACCAGCTGTTATCACGATAATATCAGAGCCTTTGATATCTGAATAATCGCCGGCATAGATCTTTAGACGATCCATGTAAGATAAACCGTGTCGGATATCCCGCGCTTCACCTTCCGCTTTTTCACGGTTGACATCGATCAGCACTAATTCATTGCATATTTGTCGAATTGCCATAGCATAAGCAACGGTTGCTCCCACATTTCCAGCGCCAACAATTGCTATTTTTCTTCCCTCGATTGTTCTCACAGCGATACCTCTTTCATTTGATATATTATTTTTTTAACTTTTACTGTAGAAAAGTATATATTGATGGGTATTCTAATCGTTCGCGATTGGAAAAGCAAGAGATTGTATAGGTTCAAATGTGTTTCTGAACCTGCTCACCTGGAAATTAGCCATGGATATATTTTTTATATCACAACATAATTAATTTGATTCTTGCGATTTTTCTACATGTCAATTTTTGTTGAATTTTTCACTTGCAGATAAAATAGAATAGATGTAGTTCCTAAAGGATGGAAAAAAACTTTTGGCAGAATCTTATGTCAAACTATTACACTTACTAATTGATCGGTTCCTTCCGGACATGTTATGAAGCATATCAAATGCAGGAAATACATCTATCTTGACAGCATTAAAAGAATCTGCCAGGCGTTTGACTGAGGTGTGGACAATTTTTTGAAATTTATTGAATATAGGTTGATGAAGCATGAATAAAATTTTGGAATCTTGATTAAATATGCTAAGGATAGACGAAATAGGAGAAAAGGTCTTTTGGAATATCGCGCAAACCCAGTTAAGGTCATTTTTTCTAGTTGCTTAATGTATTCCTTATGTCTTTAATCAGTTATTATTATTCCGAATAAAGAAGGGGTAGAACGGTAACATGAGTAATCTAGTGGGAGCAGAGCGGCTCGTCTTTGAGATGGGTGTTGCTGATGAAGGATTTAGCTTTACATCTTCTATTGAAACAGCTTTTATATCTACAGAAACTGAAATAAAGAGACTTAAAGACACCATAAAATCAGTAGAAAATATCAGACCGGACTGTGATAAATTGGACTATGTTTTGGCAGCATGTTCAGGAGTTCTGTGTGGAATTATAGATATTTTTGTTGTCGGGAAACCCGGAGAATCTCCAGCAACTAATAAAACTGATGAGTGGGTTGCAAATAGAGTAACTGATTTCGCTAAACTTTGTGGTTGGGATGGAAAAGGAGATTTATCATCAGCGCTCAGATTCCTTGAGAAGGAAAAATTCAAAATTCCATATGACCAGACCGGCATAGGTGGTGCAGGGAAAGAAATATATGACTTGTACCCTTTAAATCATCATTTTAAATCGCTAGGTCATAATCCAACTTTGCTAGGTCTGTTTTATTCAATATTAGATCAGTTTACAAATCAATCACACTTTGTTTCAGATGGTCAACTGATAGCTTTAGTTAATGCTGATAGTAAATTTGAACTTCACGGCAATAGTTTTCTGGCAAAATTATTCTGTGGTTTCTGTAACTGGTTTGGTCATTTAATTTCCGATGTTTCCGGATCATCAGGTAGTAAGGTCCGTGGGATGGGAATACCTTCTCCATTTTGGGCATGGACGAACGATATTATTGCAATAAAGAAACAGCTCGGAATTTCTGTCTCAGAGTTTGACAAAACAATAAATGAGCTAGCTCTGAGCATATACAAGAAAGGCTATGACATTCGCTTTCAAGTGACCCAGGCCATTCCTGTCTTTATAAATGAAATGGTTGTCAGGCTGATATATTCAATAAGGCGATTTGTAAAATATTTAGTAACGACAGATAAAACAGATCTTTCCGCTACCGCTGTGTGGAATGCCTGCGAGCCTTTTTCAAACCCTACAATAAAAAGAATGCTTTCAGTAGCACATGGAGTTTTTTGCATGATGGACCTTGGGGATGCTACTATAAGAGCTTTTATATCAGGTGGTGGCATCTTTGAATTAGCTGAATTTTCCCTTCGTCTTAACATCGTGGGTGTAGGACGTCTCGCTATTTCATTGTATGGTGAAGTAAAACAGACTAATGTAATACGAGTAGCTGAGTCTGAAGCTCAATTTTCAAGAAGAGAAACAACAATAGTAGAAAATTACCTTGCCGGTCTTACCTTGTTATCTGAATTATACGATGACAAAGAGCTTGTACATTTTATTGATGATTTTAAAAACAGTGATATGTATATTCAGGCATTCCGGAAATCTGCCCTTTTGGCAGAACTCAGAAAAGTTCCTGATAATAAGATACTTAGAACAAAATCTGACATAGATTCATATTTTGGAGATGCTAAAAGATGATGAAAAAGAATAAAACAAGGTTGCAAATTGCTCAAGAGCAGGCAGAGTCAGCAATTAAAAAAACAAATGAGAAAATTGAAGAGTTAGGTACGCATACAAGCAGGCTTTACGATATCTTGAACGTCTTACAAAACTTCTTTGAAGAAATTAAGAATATCCCAAACGAAAAGCGATTAGAGTATGAAAAACTGAAAGAAATTCGCCTGAACTGGAAACAGCAAGCGGAAAAGATTGAGTCAGATTACAAGAATGCTGCCGTAAAAAATGTAGGAAAAGGTGCCGTAGGTGTTGGCGTTGGAGTCGCAGTTGCAGCATTTGGACCCACTGCTGCAATGGGAGTTGCGACCACATTCGGTGTTGCTTCAACAGGAACAGCCATATCGGCATTAAGTGGTGCGGCAGCTACCAATGCGGCATTAGCATGGTTGGGAGGAGGTGCGATCGCGGCAGGCGGTGGTGGAATGGTTGTCGGGAAAGCATTGCTGGCTCTTGCAGGACCTGTCGGTTGGGCAATTGGAGGAGTGGCACTTATTGGAAGTGGGATTCTGCTTTGGAGCGGTAAAAAATCGAAGGAAAAACTTGAAGATATTTTTACTCTCATCAGTAAGCGCGATGTTAAATCATACGAACTTGCTATTGTAGAATTAAACGAACGAATAAATCGTATTATAGACGAAAGTCAAAAACTAAATTACTCAATCGAGAGAACTGTAACATTTGGTTTGGACTACAATAGCATGACGGAAGCACAGCAATATGAATTAGGTTCCTATGTGAATCTGATGAATTCATCAACTCAATTATTGGTGAATCCTATAATCGGATTGCAACCCAAATATAACAAAGGCGATTTACAACGATTTACAGCCCACAACAATAAAAGTATCGACAATAAACAGGAAGCTTTAATTGTCGCCCTCTCAAATCTCTTATATAAGATAAACCTTGATGAAAAAGATAAGAAACTATTATGGATGTCTTTTAAAAGTAACAAGAAGTTCTTATCATCGATAGAAATATCAAAAAGTGATTTTAAATTTTCAATTATTGAAACGGTAAGTGATGCTCTTAATTATAAGTATGGGTTAGAAAGTGACGATAATAATTCAGTTGAATAATTTTCGATACATTTTTTACGCTCAATTGGCTCATTCCAAAATCTGATTAAATGTTTTCCTTATACTCAAGGCTGTCTTTCAAGTCGATTGTATCCATTTTGTAGCCTTTAGCCAGCAGCAATGAACGGATTCGAACCAATGATCTATAAGAGTTGGGCTTTTTTGTGAACCTATAATTCCCGAGTTCAAATTAGCAAAGGAAATCAGGTGTATTGCCAGGTTTCTTTTGAATCGTTCAACATATCCTTCAAAGACAGAAGACAAAAAGCAAGGGTTCTCTGTCTCAAATGTGTTTCTGAACCTGCTCAACTGGAACTCAGCCATGGATACAATTCTTTATATCGGCAATTAAGTTTATTTGATCCTTGTGACTTCTCTACAAGTCAAATTTTATTGAATTATTCACACAGAGATAATAAAATAGGTATAGTTTCTCAAGGACGGAAGGAAAAACTTTGGCAGGACCTATGACAAACTGTTACACTTATCAATTGACCAGTTCCTTATGGACATGTTATGACACATATTAAGCGCAGAGAGTACATCTCACTCGACAGTATTAAAAGAATCTTCCGGATATTTGACTGCACTGTGGACGATATTTTGGAATTTATTGATGAGAAATAACACTGGATGACATTATACTGATTTTGCTGATTACTGAAATCTTGCTGAAACGTCTCGGATTTAAGAATGGCAATAGGGAAAGGAGGGGAAAAGTTTTATGGCAAATTCCAACATAACAAAACAAGCACTTTCAACTGCCTTGAAAGAACTCATGGAAGAAATTCCTTTCGATAAAATCCGTATAGCAGATATTTGTAATCGATGTGATATGAATCGAAAGAGTTTCTATTATCATTTTAAAGATAAGTATGACCTTTTAAACTGGATTTTTGATACCGAATTTATTTCATTTGCTAAGGATCTTTCACAAGCTGAAGAACTTAATGAGCATGTAGATGCAGTCCAAAATATATGCAACTATTTTTATGAAAACAGAGATTTCTATCGCAAGGCGTTGCAAACAAAAGGGCAAAACTCTTTTCCTGAACATTTCCGAGCATATGTAATGCCGATTATGAAGCTGCGAATTGAATATTTATTTGGTGACAGCGAAGATGATTTTACATTGAATTTTTTTACTGATGCAGCGGTGGCTACAATAGAGCGTTGGCTGTTAGACAAAAACTGTATGCCACCGGATGAATTTATGAATAAATTAATGCACCTTGTTCAGCAGGGAGCTGAGGCATTACACAATGAATTAAATAAGGAAGAATAATTGATTGAAATTCTCATGGTAATTATTCTTCGCAATTAACAATTACTTTCTTTTAAGAAACTGGTGATCTTCACTCCATCTTGGTAACCTTTTTGATATAGTTGATGGAGCGCATTTGTATCCCGGCTTAATGTGTTTATGCCACAGGTATCATCAGGTGCTATGATCAACAACATTCCACATGCAGCAAGTTTTTGAGCCAATATCACACCTTTATTATATTCTTCTGCTTGATGGTCCAGTTTTTCGGCTATCAGCGGATATTCCTTTCGAATGAGAGCTGCAAGTTTCTTATCTTGATCAGATGTCATTACCGTATTTTCAGGTAACGTTAGAAGGAGTACGACTCTATCGCAACCGAGCAAAAATGCTTTTTCAATCGGAATAGAATCGGCAAGGGAACCATCGTAATAAAGTTTGTCTCCTATAACATAAGGGTGACATACAAAAGGAATAGAGCATGATGCTTTCAGAATACTGTAATCATCCTGATGTAAATCACTTTTATCAAAATATTTTGCCTTGCCGGTTTCTGCTTCCGTAGCAACAACGATAAATTCCATGGGATTAGCAACAGCAGCCGGATAATCCAACGGATTTTCCCCATCTGAATTACTTAGTGTGCTGTAAATGTAATCAAGATCAATGAATGATTTTTTGGAACGCAAATTATTGATGCTGACATACTCTTCTCGCGACATATATTCAGTATAAAACTGATAGCTTCTACCCCTCTGACCGGCAATATAGGTGATTAAATTGCCGCTTCCGGCAGATACACCAATTCCAAGATCAAAATGAATGTTGTAATCTATGCAGTAGTCCAGGACACCAGCTGTATAAATTCCTCCGAAACCACCGCCTACATCTACGATGCCTGTTTTTTCACTTTTCACATTAATTCACTTTCTTTTTTTGTACAAGTATTCAATAGAATATCTGTAATACTGCTATGAAAGAGATTATGGTGTCCATTCTCAAACGTCTTTTCACAATCACATAAATCTCCGTCTTTATTAAAATATACGAAACAGGCATCCTCTGAAATAATTGTGTCGACCAGACAATTATCCCCTTGCAAATCCCACGCGATCGTACTGTATGATTGGTCAAGGCGAGTTTGCTTCACTGTCGAATAGATTATTTGGCGCACTTCGCTCGGACATTTATTTTCCGGAATCAGAACAGTGAAAACAGGTGAAAGTTGCTGAACATTACGAAACAGATCACCATTGATAATGGCCTCTGTGTCTTCTTGTCCATACTGATACCATATTGAGTAAAGCATGTTATTTGCACGGAGTTCAGCACAAACATCGGTGGCATTTTCGTCGTAACGGATAACTACCATCAGGTTTTTTAACATAGTCGTTTCTTGAAGAAATTTAAGGGTTATATCCTTCGTATCACAAAACACACAAAAAGCACTTTCAGGGTGTTCTTTTACAAGAGAAAATATTTTTCCGGGTTGTTCCGATACAAAAAACATCCATGTGTAAATGCCTAAACTTTCACCCTCAAAGATCAGATCATCATATTTCTGGAATTTTTTTTCGTACTGTTTTGAGTCTATCTCAATGCACATTGCCCACGGAATATTGCAACCTAGAGCTTTCTCATTTTCACGGATACGTTGTGCACCTACGGTACAACTGTTATATCCAACATTGATGCCAAATGTGTAAAGATTCTCGGTGTCTACATGTGCTATGGTATCCCTTATTAGCTCATAATAAGCACTGTTCTCATTCTGCAGCATAGTTTGGACTACCGTAAAAAATTCTTTTTGAAATCTGCCATCTGAAAATTGCAAAGCCATATCTATAAGGTTTCTGATGCCTTGTTCCGGACTGCGCTTAATATTTTCCAATGCCTTTTTAACAGTAGTTTCAATTAATAATCGAGGTATTCTGTTTTTCATTTTACATACATTGGCTCCTTCTAAATAGCACAGATATACCCTCTGCCTATCAAAAGGATATTTAAAGAGACAGATACTAACAATGCACAAAGGCTCCGTGATGTCGTAAAAGGCGACAGATTATTAGTTATGTTACAATTTGGGACTTTTGCTTTTTAGTGTCTAATGCTCTTTCAGAGTCCCTTCCTTATAATTTGATTAAATAAAATCGTTGGTTAGAGAATGCGTAAAAAGGAGATACATACGATGAGCAGAACAATTAAAGAAAATATGCAAGCATTTGCGATAAAGCAGGTTCTAAACTACTTTGATGAAGATCCAAATAAGAGTTTTCCCAAAATCTTGGAATGGGTTGAAAGGTTTGACAAGGATGGTAAGAACGCACATTTGATTAGACCTTTTCGTGCCATTATTAATGACCCTGATAATAATTGGCATGTACTTCTTAAGAGTCTGTGGACGGATATAGACCCTGATGTTCGCAAAGTTGCCTTTGAGAATTTTGTTCTAAATACTTCTTTAATTTCTTCACACCAACGGGATAAATGGATAAAAACTCATAACTGCAATATTCCATGGGCAATTCTGATGGATCTTACGTCTGCCTGCAATTTGAATTGTATCGGCTGTTGGGCAGCCGATTACGGCCACAAGCTAAATTTGGAATACGAGGTCCTTGATGATATTATCCGTCAGGGTACCGAGATGGGTACCTACATGTATCTTTACTCCGGCGGAGAGCCATTAGTTCGCAAGGACGATATCATCCGTTTATGTGAGGCACATTCTGACTGCATGTTCCTCGCTTTCACCAATGGAACGCTGATTGATGAGAAGTTTGCTGACGAAATGTTGCGTGTCAAGAACTTCGTTCCTGCTATTAGCATTGAGGGATTTGAAGACGCGACCGATCACCGTCGGGGCAAGGGAACTTATCAGAAAGTCAAGAACGCTATGCGTATTCTCAAAGAGAAAAAGCTAATATTTGGTGCATCCTGTTGCTATACCTCCTACAACATAGATTCTCTTAGTTCTGAAGAATATATCGATATGTTGGTCGAATCAGGAGCGAAGTTTGCATGGTTCTTCCACTATATGCCAATTGGTAATACAGCTGCTCCTGAACTGCTGCCTTCACCCGAACAACGTGAGACCATGTATCGCAAAATCAGAGAGTATAGAAAAAGTAAACCTATTTTCACCATTGACTTTCAAAATGACGGTGAATATGTTAAAGGATGCATTGCGGGTGGTCGTAGCTATCTGCACATTAACGCCAATGGTGATATTGAACCGTGTGCTTTTATCCACTACGCAGATTCCAACATTAGAAATCACACACTTCTGGAAGCCTATAAACGGCCTTTGTTTATGGCTTATAAAGAAGGGCAACCTTTTAATAACAACATGCTCCGTCCTTGTCCTATGTTGGAAAATCCGGAGTGTTTATGCAGTATGGTAAAGCGTACCGATGCACATTCAACCGATATGCAGTCTCCTGAAAACATTGACGATTTATATGCTAAGTGTAAGCCTTATGCAGACCTCTGGACGCCTAAATCTGATGAACTCTGGGCTGCAAGTCACAACAAAAAAAATTAGTTTCTTACCTGAGACAAATAGAGGTCTAACACTTAGTGTCCAACCTCCTTATGTGTAATCTAAAAAGCAACTATATTCAGACTTTATAGCCAAACCATAAATTGATTACATCAACCACTCATTCCTTAGCCAAGTTGAGTGGACGGACATTGATTTAATGTCGTCCACTTTTTTCTTGCCCGCTATAATAATCAAGTGAAGATAAAGAATGGAGGTAAATCATGAATCTTAAATCCGAACAAAAAAGAATTGCTTTTGGTTACGACCGTGCTGCCCCAAAGTACAAATTGATAAAACAATTCGTTAATCAAATTCAAGATCGAATTCAATTTGACGCTCTTGTAGATGTATTTTAATAGTATTCCAGTCTTCATTATGCCTATGACGGTTTGTGCATTGCTTATTGCCTTTGTATATATTTAAAATAGTTTTGATTGATTCTTCCGATATTTCTGGTAATAAGTTTATAAATTCTCTTGTGTAAGAATCAGCAATAGAAAATGAATTAAAGGTGGGGATTGCTTCAGCCATTAGTACCATGTATTCATTGATATCGAAATTGTCTGTGTTCTTTAGAGTCTCATAAATATCGAAGGTCCAAATGGGCTTATGTAAGTTGGTGTGTTCTTTGAAAAAATCATAAGTCGATTTTACTCCCTTTGGGAAAAACATTTTGTATAGGCGTAAATTGTTTGGATCTGAAAGTATCTTATCACTAACATAATTAAAAATATCGTTATTTAGTTGTAACTTATCCATTATAACTGGGAAATTAAGCATGAGTGATGCTAAAGCATTCAATCTCGTGGAGTTACTTTTTAGCAGGTCAATCTTTATTTGGTTAAAAATGGATATAATTTTATCTTCGTCAAACAATTGATGATAACCAATATGAACGGCATGTTGAGTCATGGCATATGCAAAGTAGAATAATCCAACGAGATTTTTGTCACAATCCTCATTGTCTGTTACTAAAAGAAGTTTGATGAAAGTACGGTATGATTCCTTAAAGGAATCATACGTTAATCGGTTTAGATGTTTTTTAGTTATTGAATCAACAATTGATTCTTCCAACTTATCAAAGGATATGTCATATAAAAAAGAAGAATAAAATTCAATATCTGATTGAACAAAAGAAAAAAGATCTCTAATAAAAGGTGCTTTGACGGAAAAAATATTATCATACATTGAGCAGATCAGCATACGAGCTTGGTAATCACTTGGAACATATAGGGAGTTATCATCTACCTTTAAGTGAGCACATTTATTTCTACAGTTTTTTAAGTATCCAATATCTTCAATAAATCGATTGAAATATGATGGTGAGTGTTGTTTAAAAAATTCAATTATTTCATTTTCTATTTGTGAATATTTTTCGTCGTTTTTGATCATTTGCTCAACTTCACGTAGTTTTGTATTTGCTTGTGAATCCCCTTCTTCCGCCATAACTTGAAGTTTAATAAATAAATCATAAATAACAAAAGAATAGAGTAATACAATGGTAGCTCGATAATTTTGATTATAGTAACATTGGAGAATTTCTTTAAAATACGTTCTAGAGTCCTCGCTGTAAAAGACATTTAAATCTTTTTCGTCAAAAAGCATATGAATTTCCTCGCCGGCAAGAGTATACAGAAAAGAATTACAAATCTTTTCTTATGAAGTTATTTTAACAAAATCTATATAAAATTTAAAACAAAGATGATTTTGATGATTTTATTTTAGTGTACCTAAAACTGAGCTGTGCACCCAATTTTCAAATTTGCACCCAAGCAATATTTCCGAGTGGATTGTATTCGTTTTGTAGTACGATGCCAGCAGCGGGGAGCGGATTCGAACCACTGACCTTCGTGTATGGGCTTTTTTTGAACCTATAATTCCCGAGTTCAAATTAGCAAAGAAAATCAGGTTTATTATCAGGTTTCTTTTGAATCGTTCAACATATCTCTCAAAAATAGAAGACAAAAAGCCTGGCAGAGAAATGTTCAATTTTCCGATAAAATACCATATACTTCATCAAACTACATCGATTGCCTTACAGGATTTTCAGTTATAAGGGGAAATAAGTGTGAAAGTTAAATATAAGTATAAGGTTTTTCTATGGCTGGTCTCATTGATGTTCGTTTCGGGTTATCTCAACTCGTCTTCCATAGTACTGTACTCTTATTCCATTTCACACCACACCGGGAACATGGCCCAGATAGCTATCAATTTTTATATAAACGCTCCGCAAGAAGCATTGCGCTTGTTAGGGGTAATCGCAGCTTATTTTTTAGGTGGTATAGTTTCCGGTTTTTTGTTTTATGAACATCATGTTGGGTTTTCAAAAAGATTTGGGGCCATACTGATTGTAGACGGAATTTTGCTCATTATTATCCACTATTTTGTAGAGGATACTTTTATAAAATACATGACGATTTCCTTTATCATGGGCAATCAAAACGCCTTTCTCACCAGGTACAAGGGCATGACTACAAGAATCAGCCACATCACAGGTTATATCACTGACGCAGCTGTGTTTCTCGGCAGGATAATGAGGGGTAGCAGGAGCTTTGTGCGCCCCTTTTGGTTCATACTGTTGAAAATTTTGGGGTTTTTATTAGGTGCTCTTGCTGGTGTTTATTTGATACAAATTGACATCAGGTTTCATCTCCTGTTCCCGGCAGCGATATACATATTTGCAGGATTTTATTATCATTCGGTCATATATAAAGAGGAGATGGAAAAAAAGAAAAAGGTTCTCAGCATGTCAGGGAATTTGTGAAGGACTGTTACATGTGACAGGAATTGAGTTTGCTTATTTTAAAAGTGCTGAACAGTTTAACGCCCCTGGATAGAAGCTCATGCAGATTCGAACAGGAAACAGGCAACATATAATGCTGAACCAGTCAAAAACACCATTTCTGTATATTTAGCTGAAACATAACGAAGAAACGCGGGACTTGTGATTTGAACCTTATGCCTGCCTACATGCGGGGGAAAATAATCCGGCAAACTATGACCCAATCTACACTGCACTACTTACGCCGGATATGACCCTTGACCAGATATTCGAAAGTTGCTTTTTTGGAGCGGTAAAGCATGGTGCAGTCATGCTTTACCGTCTTATCCTTAAAAATGCCCTCTCAGCCACTTGCCACTATATTTTTAATTTCATCTGTAATAAGCTGCCATCTTGAGCATCAAGTTTTACCTCATGCATATTTGCACCACGCTCATCTGTAATTTTTACTTTCCACAGGGTACGCTCTCTTTTCCTGCCCAACTTCCATTGTATAGGAGTAGATACAGAAGAAACATTTGAAGCAATAGCGTTAATCTCGCTAAATGGCAGCATCTTTTTCAGGTTTAATTTCCTTGCTTTTCGTCTTACAGGATTTCTGTGTTTCGGCTTAAGAACCTTAACGGTATTTTTTATAATATCTCCCGTCTGTGCGTTGAGTTTGAGTAAATGACGTTTTTTGCCATCATTTCCCATAATGGAATATTTATAAAATGGGCCTTTGTGAGCTAACCGAAATTTTGTCAGAATATCATCCGGATAATACTCGAAATATTTTTTAATAGCGTCATTGATGGAAATAATGCCTAATTTCATCTCAAAAGTATTTGTCATTGCGCTCATCCTTTCTTTTTAGATTAATACTTCCCCTTATTTATCATACCCTGAAGTTCGCCTATTTTTTGATTATTGAACCTTTTTAAAATTTGTATGTAAGCTTACACTCCATAAAAAAGTAAGTAAAGCGCCGCGAAAATGCAATTGAGAAGAAACAATCAGCGCACTAACCATATTCCGATGCGCCCATTGAAGTTCTTAATCACATCTTCAAGTCTTATCGCAGACTGTCCAATATGTTTGACAATCCTATAATAATTTTTTTCATTTTCTTTTCCCGCAACTGGCAATATTCTTTTATAATTTCCAACATACTGCTTGGTAACAAATTAGAATACCTGAAGGTGCCCTATGGCTGTACATGTTATCGATGAAGCCAATCGCTGTCTGCAATGTAAAAAACCGCTTTGCCGCATTGGCTGCCCAGTTAACACGCCAATACCTCAAATGATCAAAATGCTGTTGGATTCTCAAATTAGTGCTGCCGGTCAGATGCTATTTGAGAACAACCCGTTATCGCTTGTCTGTTCGATGGTTTGCAACCACGACAAGCAATGTGAAGGTCACTGCGTCCTCCAGCGCAAGAATAATCCGATACACATCAGTTCAATCGAAAACTACATATCAAACAGCTATCTGGATTCGGCTGAAATTGAATGTGCACCCGACAACGGCATGATGGCTGCTGTTATTGGTGCAGGGCCCGCCGGGATAACTGTTGCCATCGAACTACGGAAAAGAGGCTACGAAGTAACGCTTTTCGAATCCAACGATCGCATCGGAGGGATCATGCGCTACGGAATTCCTGAATTCCGTCTGCCGAAAACGATCATAGATCGACTGGCTCGCAAACTACGCCAGACCGGCGTCCATTTGCGCCCCAATGTTGTGATCGGTCCGTCCATCACAATTGATGACATGTTCCGCGACGGTTACAAATCGGTATTTATTGGAACCGGTGTCTGGCGACCTAAGAAACTGGGGATTCCCGGGGAAAGCCTTGGGAACGTTCACTTTGCCATTGATTATCTCAAGAACCCGGAATCATATCGTCTAGGTGAGACCGTAGTAGTCATTGGCATGGAAAACTCCGCGATTGATGTTGCCCGTACCGCTCTGCGCAACCGATCCCGCAATGTAACGATTGTGACGCACAGCAAGAAGGGGCAAGCGCGCGAGACTGAACTCGAATATGCAAAAATTGACGGTGCTGAGCTGGTCTATGGAATGAGTATTGGCGAAATTAACAAAACCGGTCCGCTGTTTTACAAAAACATTTTCGATGAAAATGACAAGGTTGTTGGCAAAGAAAAAGAACCCATCCAAATGAGCGCAGATTCAGTAATCGTCGCAATCAGCCAGGGACCGATGAATCGTCTTATAAGCACCACTGGCGGATTATATGCCAATGACAAAGGATTGCTGATCACGAATGAATTTGGCGAGACCACCCGTAAAGGAATCTTCGCAAGCGGTGATGTCGTTCACGGCTCGCGTACAATTGTCGAAGCAGTTAATTCATCCAAGGTTGTTGCTCACCAAATGGATCGATTCATGCGAGGTCTGCCTTTTGAGGTGGTCGCTCAAGATTCCCACGAACGTGAACCGCTCATACCCTGAAAATTTATCAGTTAGTTTATTGTGAATTATTCTGTTGAAATCCTGGTAAAAAGATTTAAAGAATCAAAGAATGTCGGGATTATATTAGATTTTTATTAATTCTTGTAAGATTTTTCATCTTCCGGATGAACCTGATAAAAATTAGGGTATTATTTTTATGAATATACGGAAGGATTGGTAAAAATGGATTACTTTTCGACATATCTTATATATGCGTTAATCCCAATGATGTTGGGGCTATGGGCACAATACAAAGTCAGCTCGACTTTTTCAAAATATTCTAAAGTCAGAACGAAGACTGGAATAACCGGTGCAGAAGCTGCCCGAAAGATGCTGAATGATAAGGGTTTAACCGATGTCAGCATCGAGCCTGTTTCAGGCACATTGTCCGATCATTATGACCCGCGAAAACGTGTATTGCGCCTGAGCGAAGGTGTTTACACCTCAAACAGTGTTGCAGCAGTTGGCGTCGCGACTCACGAGGCTGGCCATGCCTATCAACACGCTGATCAATATAGCTGGCTGATGCTGCGCACCAGCATCGTGCCGCTGGTTAGTTTTGGCAGCCGCCTGGGGCCAATCCTGTTTATGGTTGGCTTGATTCTGACCGGGATGATTGGCAATTTTGGTTACCAGATTGCCTACGCTGGTGTTGCAATCTTCGCACTCACTGCAATTTTTTCGCTGATCACGCTACCGGTTGAGCTGAACGCCAGCAAACGCGCGCGACAGTGGATTGCCAATACCGGTGTCATTTACCAGGATGAACAGGATGGTGCATCAAAGGTGCTAAGTGCAGCCGCCATGACCTATGTGGCAGCAGCAATTCAATCAATTTCGAACGTTTTGTACTATCTGTCAATCTTGAATAGAAGAAACCGAAGAAGATAAACTGTATGGAAAAACGCAAGGAAATACCGGACATTATCGTTGGGCGTTTACCCCGTTATCTGCGGGTCCTGATCAATTTGAAGGAGACCAAGGTTACCACTAACTCCCATGAACTGGGGCTTTTGTTGGGCTATTCCGCCGCTCAAGTACGAAAGGATCTCTCTCAATTTGACGGATTCGGGAAACAGGGTACCGGGTATAACATTGAATCGCTGATCAACAATCTGGAAGAGATTCTGAACGTGAAAGTCCCACGTGGGATTGTCCTGGTCGGAATAGGCAACCTTGGAAAAGCGATTCTGCACTATAAAGGATTCGAGAAACTTTGACGATGATCCTGACCTTGAGGGAGTATTGATTGGAAACTGCAAGGTGAAATCGCAGAAAATGCTCCGTAGCTTTATCCAGGAAAACAATATTCAGATTGCGATGATCACCACACCAGCGTCAGAAGCGCAAAAAGTTGCTGAAGAGCTGGTAGCCAGCGGAATTTCGGCAATATTAAGTTATGCAACCACAATTTTGAAGTTACCGGAAGAAATCCGCGTTGAATACAGTGATCCAATTATTTCGCTGCAACACATGACATATTATCTCGATTAGAGAGCAAAAAAGAGACCGGATGTTTTTCTCCGGTCTCTTTTTGTCATTGTTTTATCCAATTACGCTTCTATCTAATTCCTTCCAGTACAGTGCTTTACGCTCAATTAATCCGGAAAGGATATACAGGATCAGTCCAATCATGCTCAGCAGGATCACGGCATTCAGAATCAGGCGAATGTCATAGGTTTCATTGCCAAGCGTCAGCAGATAACCCAGACCGGCTTTCGCACCGATCATTTCACCAATCACTGCACCGGTCATCGCCTGTGTCAATGCCAGTTTAATGCCCGACAAAAGCATCTCAAGCGAATACGGTACCTCAAGCTGGGTAAACACCTGCCAGCGATTGGCTTTGAGTACCTTCATCAGGTTGTAAGCATTATCGTCAATGGAACGAATTGCGGTGACTTCATTGATCATGATCGGGAAAGAAACCACCAAAATGACCAGCGCAGCTTTGGATTCAATGCCCAGCCCCATCCACAAGATGAACAACGGAGCCAGGGAAATTTTCGGGGCTGTCTGAACGATAACCACGAAGGGCATGACCAATCGTTCAATCACTTTGATCTTTGCCATGATGTAACCGAGCACCAAACCAATCACAATACCGACACCAGTACCAACAAAAATCTCTTGAAGCGTGATCATGATATGCTTGGTGATTTCACCGGTTTGAAACAGACGGATCATCGATCCCAGCAAATCCATCGGTCTGGGCAGCAGATAGTCAGGAACCTGAAAGATCTTGATATACAGTTCCCAAACCAATATCAGAACTGGAAAAACAAGAATGGGTAAGATTACATTACGATTTTTCTGATAGAACACGCTTCATCTCCAATATCTAATTATTTTATGTAGAGCAGGTCGCTGGCAGAGAAAGTCTTATCGATCGTGCCATATTCTTTGGAGTTGTCGATCAGTTTCTGCCACTTTTCAACATTTGATGCGCCAATACCATGCTCTTTTGTGTAATCGCTCTGCCATAAAGTTTTCACGAATACTTCGTTGAGAATTTCAACAACAACGTCCCTTCTTTCAGCGAAGGTCGGAGCCATTTTCTCAATGGAGTAATCAACCGATTCCTCGACATTATTGATAACGTATTCGATACCTTTATTCAACGCTTTGACAAATCCATCAACCGTCGCGGGATCATCAGCAACCAGCTTGTCGCTGGAAATCAACACGTTACCGAAGGAAGGCAGGAACTGATCACTGACGATATCAGCAGCGGCGTAGCCCTGGTTATTGAGTTCAATGGTACGCAGTTTTGAGAATACGATCGCGTCAACCTGACCCTGTGTCAGTGCAGTCAGAATGGCGCCGGTGCCAATGATCTCAACATTAACGTCATCGACAGTCATACCAACGCTTTTCATCGCAGCTTCCAATTGGAAGTAGTTTGCAGAGCCGTGGCTAGTGACGCCAACTTTCTTGCCTTTCAGGTCAGCGGGAGTCTTGATGCCAGAATCAACACCAAAAATGATCGCGCCCAAACCTTCCTGATAGGTAGTGCTGACTACTTTCACAGGGATATCCTGGGCACGGGCAGCGACAACCGCGTCAGCATTTGGGAAACCAAATTCGACATTACCGGAAGCAACGTTTTTCACGATGTCAGCAGCAGCTGCATAGTAAAATTCAACATTCAGACCTTCTTCTGCGAAGAAGCCTTTCTCCTGCGCCATGTACAAAGGTGCATAGTAGGGAACTGCGGCACCATCGATTTGAATTGAGACGGTTTTCAGTTCTTTGTCTGAAACAACCGGAGCTTCTGGAGAAGCTTCTGCTTCAGCTTCGGGGGAGGCTTCCACTTCAGCTGCTTCTTCAGCAGTTGGTTCAGCGGCAACTTCGGTAGGAACTTCTGTCGCAGGGACAGCGGTCGGAGCTACGGTCGGTTTTGCGCAACCGGTAGCAACCAGAGCGATCACAAGAACGCTCATAACAAACCATACAATTTTCTTACTCATGAATAGATCTCCTTACATTCATTCTGATTACCAGGCATGGGACGCCTCCAAAAATTTGGATGCGCCGGACAATGCCGTTTTACACAAATTAACCTGCGATTCCAGATTATCAACCAGCCATTCGTCGGTGATGCGATTGCAGTGAACCGAGCAGATACTGCCGGCATGAACCTGATAAAGCGATGACAGTGTCAAAATCGTTTCCGCCTCCATCTCCAGATTCAAAATATTCAGCTTGCGATACCGTTCGATTTCAGCCGCTTCATCGTATCCTGTTTCAAAAGGTAATGCCCGCCCCTGGCCATGGTAAAACGACCCGACCGAAGCACATATGCCAGTTGTATATTCAACCCCATTTTCACGACAGGCATCAATCAACGCGTTTGTTATTTCAAGCGAAGCAACGGCGGGATATTCCGGCGGTGCATAGAAAATGGAGGAACCACCCCTTCGCATTGCGCCCGTATTGATGACATAACTTCCACAGGGGATTTCCTCTTTCAGCACACCGGTTCCGCCAATGCGAATCAGCCCTTTTACTCCCAGCGAAATCAACTGAATCACAGCGATCTCGGTAGATGGGGCACCGATTCCGGTCGAACAAACTGAAATCTTCTTCCCGCGATAAAACCCGGTCCCCACAGTGTACTCGCGATTTTCCGAGAGGATTTCAAAATCATCACATAAATCATAAAAAAGTTTTACCCTTCCAGGGTCGCCCGGAAGCAGAACTACGTCTCCAATCTGTTCTTTACTGATGCGCAGATGAGGGACTTTTCCATCGATAGAAGGGTTTGAAGCCGATGCGTATTTCATCGATTTTCTATTCCTTTTTCGATTCATGCCAATAAAGCATTTTATTCTCCGCAATGTGGACCATCTCGTAGGTCGCAATGCCAAGCAGGATCGTCAACAGAATACCGGCGATTAACATCGGGGTTTCATAGGTAGAGGATGCATAAGTCAGAATATAGCCCAACCCCTGCTTTCCGGACATCCATTCAGCTACAATTGCGCCGATCACTGCCTGTACAATTCCGATCTTCAAGCTTGAGAATAACGATGGCAGCGCATATTGGAATTCCACCTGCGAAAAAATCTGCCAGCGATTCGCTTTCAGAACTTTCATCAGATTCTTCACATCAGAAGGGATGGATTCCAGACCGAGCATCATGCCAGCCAGAACAGGGAAAACTACCATCGAAATGATCAGGATGATCTTGGATACCACTCCAATCCCAAACCAGACAATGAACAACGGAACAAGTGCGATTTTCGGAGCAGTCTGGAAGAAGATCAGATAAGGCATCAACGCGGTCTTGATCCAGTCAGTTTTTATGAACAAATAGCCAAGAACAATCCCCAAAAAAGACCCAATCAGGAAACCGAGCATTACTTCATAGGTGGTCGCCCACAAGTGTCCCCATACCAGCCCGCTGGTGAAAAGCCCAATAAAGCTGCTCCAAACCTGATCAGGCGATGGAAGGATATAAGTCGGAACATCGTTCAACTTTGTATAGAGGAACCAGATCAGGATGAAGAATCCGATCGAAAGCACATATTCCCCTATGGAACGCAGGAAATTAGCAGTCTTACCATGTCTTTTCATCCAATTAACTCCCGCAGGTATTTGTTAAGCTCTGCAAAACGCGGATTGTTCCGAGTATCTTCATTGCGTGGACGCGGCAAATCAATGGTTACAATTTCGCGGATTCTTCCCGGTCGGGTTGCCATCACAAGAACACGATCCGAGAGAAAGGTTGCTTCCTCAATGCTATGGGTCACGAACAATATCGTTTTACCGGTTTTGGACCAGATCTTGAGCAACTGCAGGTTGAGGTGGTCACGCGTAAGGGCATCCAACGCTCCGAAAGGTTCATCCATCAGCAACAGCGGTGCATCGTATGACAACGCCCGAACAATCGAAACCCGCTGCTTCATACCGCCTGATAATTCTCGTGGCAGCGCAGTTGAAAATTCGGTCAAACCAGCCAGTTCCAGCAGCTCATCCAGTCTTTTTTCATTTTCCGGCGAGCGTTTTTTCTGAATGACCAGCGGGAACTCTGCATTTTCACGTACATTTTTCCATGGCAGCAACACAGAGTCCTGAAAGACAAACCCCAGTTTGTTCTCTGGATCCGAGTAGATGATTTCCCCGGAGGTGGGCTTTTCCAAACCACCGATAATCTTCAACAGAGTCGATTTCCCGCATCCGGAGGGGCCAATAATCGAGACGAACTCACCATTCTCGATTTCCAGGTTGATATCCGTCAAAGCGACGGTATCATCTTTCAGCAGGTTCTTATAGACTTTTCCAAGATTCTTGGTAACAACACTGTATTTGGTAGATTCCATAGCTATCCTATCTGGTTTGATATTTGATCCGCACAAGCGATCAATTCGGGAATATATAAATCAGCATTTGCATCATCTTTGGTCGTAGTAAAGGCAAGCGCCGCGACTACGTTACGATTAAAATCGAAGACCGGGCACGCATATCCTTTGCGCCCCATTTGCAGTTCTTCATCGATACAGGCATACCCCAGTTCGCGCACCTTTGCCAGTTCCACTCGGAGCGCCTCAAAAGAGGTTATTGTATGCGGGGTGGATGGTTGCTCACGGATTGTGTCAAATAACACATGCACGTTCTCTTCAGGCATATAAGCGCAGTAGACCCTCCCTGCAGAAGTAGAAAACAGAGGCAAGATCTGTCCAATTTTCACCATGTAATAACTGGCATCCTCCCGCTCCACACTGGCGATGTTGATTATTTGGGTGGCTTCCATCGCGCACAGGATTACAGTTCGTTCGATTTTGTCGGAAAGGCAGCGCATCAATGGCAGGGCCGCATCGACCAGTAGATCGTTTTTATAGAGATTAGAGGCAACTGTTAAAATCGTATAACCCAGACGGTAAAGCCGGGTTTGCTCGTTTTTCATCACAATCTTATTCGCGCGTAAACTGTTCAACAGCCTGTGTGTTGTTGAGGGCGGCAAGTTCAGCTCGTTTGCAGCTTCATTCACCGTCATCCCACCGGGGTGACTGCTCAGTGTTTTGATCAGGTCGATTGTGCGATCTATTAATTTCATTATAATTCCGCTTTATGGAATCTTATTCCATCTTCTGAAATTTAAAACAATTATATATTGTTTTACAATCTTGTCAAGTAAAAATGACCTCTTTTATGAGGTCATTTTTTGATTCACTTTTTATATCAACGGGAGTTATCCCTGCAGCAGCGACCGTTTATAAACTTCGCGCATCGTGATAGCTTTTGCGGCACCCAAAGCAGTACAGATTGTCGGTTCATCGACCATGTACGCTGGAATTCCCAGCGATTTGGTCAGGAATTTGTCTATGCCGCGCAATAAAGAAGTGCCTCCGCAAAGTGCCACTCCGCGATCAATAATGTCTGAAATCAACTCTGGAGGCGTTTTTTCCAATACCTTGCGTGCAATCCCAGCAATTTCGTTCAATGGGTCCTGCAAAGCATCCACGATGTCATCCGTAGTAAGCATGACTGGTTTCGGCAGCCCGGATACCTGATCCTGCCCCTGAATCTCCATTTGCTGTGGCTGTTCAACGTGAACAGCGCTGCCAATGCGAATCTTAATCTGCTCAGCGGTCGGTAAGCCGATAATGACCCCATATTTCTTTCGAACGTAACTTTGGATCGCTTCGTCTAGCTTCAACCCCGCTGTTTGAGAAGATTCAGAGGTGACGAGCCCGTTCATTGCCATCACTGCCGCCTGGGTTAGTCCAGCTCCCAAGCACAAGATCATGTTTCCTGAGGGGGTAGAAATCGGAAGGTCAACTCCAATCGCAGCCGCCAAGGGCTGTTCAATCAATAACACCTCGCGCGAGTTAGTCCCCAATCCGACTTCGTGTACTGCACGGCGTTCGACGCTGGTAATCCCGCATGGAATGGTGATCAGAATCCGCGGACGAAAGATCAACATTGTTCCGCACACCTTTTGAATGGAAAAACGCAGCAGGTTTTCGGTGATTTCATATTCAGCGATCACACCATTTCGCAGCGGTTGAACCACTTCAATGCTCTCTGGTACGCGACCCACCATGTCCTTCGCTGCCTGACCCCATTCAACCATCTTCATCTCTTCAACGATGATTGCCGCAAGGGTAGGTTCCTGCAACAGCAATTGCCGTCCTTCGGCAATTACCAGATTTAAAGTTCCCAGATCAATCCCAATTTCACGAGAGAAGAGTGGCATGTATTTTCAGATCCAATCCCGGAACGGAACCCGTTCCGTAATATTCTTATTCACTAAAATAATAATCGATAAGTTGACAAAATCAGGAATTCTGTTTTTACTAATTGCAAATTCCTTTAAATTTTTTTTGCGCTGTAGATCAATGATGTTTAATTGTCTTTGAACTTGGTCGCCTTCGCCCATGCTTACGATAAGCGTTCATTCGCATGGTCGATTTCTTCATCAACATCATCGCTTTCATGAATTCGCTGGAACTGTGCGATGGGATACCTGCCATCATTTCAACCGCACGATTTCGGGCTTCTTCCGCTCGTTCATAATCAATGTCATCGATGTTTTCGGACGAATCGACCAACACCCGAACCTGATCCGGTTTGACCTCAGCGATTCCCCCTGTCGAAGTAAAGAACAGATCCTCTCCTTCGGTCTTAAGTGTAATAATCCCATTTTGAAGTTTAGTATACAAACGGACGTGGTTTTCCAGAATTCCCAGTTGTCCGGTAATGGAAGGCAGCAGCACCATATCCACTATGCCATCATAGACAATGTGATATCGGGAAACAATTAAACAGTGAATAGCCATCTTACTTATTTGTTCAGCTTACGTGCTTTCTCAAGCACATCATCTATCGTGCCAGCCATATGAAATGCCTGTTCCGGGACATTATCCATCTCACCGCTTAGTATTTTGGTGAAGCCATCGATGGTCTCCTCAATCGGCACATACGTCCCCGGATATCCAGTGTACCGTTCAGCAACGAACATCGGTTGCGAGAAAAACTGCTCTGCTTTGCGAGCGCGGCTGACAGTGACGCGATCATCCTCCGAAATCTCGTCAATCCCCAGGATTGCGATAATATCCTGCAAATCTTTATAGCGTTGCAGGATTCGCTGCACCTCCCGCGCCGTGCGGTAATGCTGTTCACCCACGATGTTAGGATCAAGGATGCGCGAGGTGGAGGTTAACGGGTCGATGGCAGGATAAATCGCCTTTTCCGCGATTGAACGTTCCAATGCAATCGAAGCATCCAGATGCGCGAAAGTGGTAACCGGCGCCGGATCGGAGTAGTCGTCCGCAGGGACATAGACAGCCTGCATAGAGGTAATAGAACCAATGTTGGTTGACGTGATCCGTTCCTGCAGCTCACCCATCTCATTCGCCAGCGTCGGCTGGTAACCCACTGCCGATGGCATATGCCCCAACAGTGCTGAAACTTCAGACCCTGCCAGCGAAAAGCGGAAAATATTGTCGATAAACAACAAAACATCCATTCCCTGATTGCGGAAGTACTCTGCATTTGCCAGTCCGGCCAGAGCAACCCGCAAACGTACACCCGGAGGCTCATTCATCTGACCGAAGATCATCACGGTGTCTTTCATCACGCCGGATTCGGTCATTTCACGATATAGCTCGGTACCTTCACGCGAGCGCTCACCTACACCGGTGAACACCGACAGTCCTTTATGAACTGCAGCGATGCTGCGGATCAACTCCATGATGACGACGGTTTTTCCAACGCCAGCACCCCCGAAAATCCCGGTTTTTCCTCCTTTGGTGAAAGGAGCAATCAGGTCAATGGCTTTAATTCCAGTTTCGAGCAGTTCTACTTTGGTGGACTGGTGATTGAAGTCAGGTCCGCTGTGATGCAAGGGATAATAGATGTCAGACGCGATTGGTGGTTTGCCATCGATCGGCTTCCCCAGCACGTTCATCACCCGACCGAGAGCGGATTTCCCAACCGGAATCATAATTGGGTAATGAGTTCGCCGGACCGGAAGGCCACGAGACAGTCCGTCGGTTGTATTCATCGCTACACAGCGTGCAATGTAGTTTTCCATCAGTTTTTCAACTTCCAGAACCAGGATTTCGCCATCTTCCTGGACGATTTCCAACCCTTCCAATATTTCAGGAAGATCTCCTGCGGGGAATTGAACATCGATTACACTGCCATTTACCTGTACTACTTTCCCACTCGGGTATGTCATTTTATTGTTCTTTCCTTCTCCAGAGGTGCTTAAAAGTGCTGACAGTCAGCGCTTGACCCACCGATAATATCCAAAATATCGTTCGTGATTCGCAACTGCCGGATTTTATTGAATTCCAGGTTGAGCGAGGCCAGAATTTCCTCAGAATTTTCTGTTGCCTGATTCATCGCCAACATACGTGACGTGTGTTCGCTGGCTTTGGACGAGGTAATCGCATGGAACAGTTCCATGCGGATGAAACGTGTCAACAGCGAATGCATGATCACATCCGGGTCTCCCTCATAAATGCAGCCGCCGCGATGAAAAGGTGTGCTGATCTCCTGCTCGCCATTGACGGAATCACTGAAAGGCAACAACTGTTTGACCGTCGGAGTGAATTTTGACATGCTCTCATATTCGGTATAGACGATATAAGCCTGCCCGAATAATCCTTTTTCAAAATCCTCCAGAACGATGGCAGCCATCGCCTTGAGGTCATGGAAACTGCTGACAGTCGAGAGTTCGCTGAAATCAGCGATGATCTTCTTTCTGCGGCGTTGCAGCATATCACGACCTTTTTTTCCAATTGTGATATATTGCACCGGCACATTCAGTTTTCTATCCAGCTCAATCACGGTTTTAAATATATTGGTCGGAAAACTTCCTGCCAACCCGCGATCAGCGCTGATGAAAACGATCAGGGCCGGCTTGGAAAGATCCGGAGAATCAAAGATTTTCATCTTATGGTAAAACTCGCGTTCGTGATACAAATCAGCCAAAATCTGCCACGCCAGCACGATGTAGGCACGGGTATTATCCGCTAACACCCGCGACGTCCTTACCTGACTGGCACTTACCGCCTGCAATGCTCTCGTGAGCTGACCAATATTCTCGATCGTTTGAATGCGTTTCTGCATTTCCCGCGGTGACTGCATTAGTTACTTCCAGATCATGTTAAATTTCTCAATGCTGTCTACCAACATCGCTTCCAGTTCTTCTGTCAGCTTTTTCTGAGCTCCGATCATCCGGCAAAGACTCTCATTGCTGGAATGCATGTAATTCAAAAATTCCTTCTCCCAGCGACTGATGTCTGCTACGTTGATCTTGTCGAGGTAGCCGTGCGTTCCAGCATAAAGCACCATGACCTGATCTACTACCGGGTAAGGCGTATATTGCGGTTGTTTGAGCAGCTCCTGCAACACTTCTCCGCGCTCCAGCAACTGCATGGTCGTTTTGTCCAGATCCGATCCAAACTGCGCAAACGATGCAATCTCATGGAAAGCAGCCATATCAAGCCGCAGACTACCGGCAACTTTTTTCATGGCCGGGATTTGTGCCGATCCGCCAACCCGCGAGACAGAAATACCGACGTTGATCGCAGGGCGGATGCCGGCATTGAACAAACCGGTCTCCAAATAAATCTGACCATCGGTGATCGAAATCACATTGGTTGGCACATACGCAGAGACGTCCCCAAGCAGCGTTTCAATAATAGGCAGCGCGGTTGAACTGCCTCCGCTCCCTTTCAGCTGCCGAATCTCAAGCGTGTCATTTTCGCTTGCCTTATTCAGCGCATCTTCTGCTTCTTTCCTCGACATCGGGCCTTCAAAGACCCTGCCATCCACTGAATCGTTCAGCTCCACGAAGCCTTCCGGCGTATCCCTCTTTACCAGTAAATATTTACGATCCAACTTGGCTGATCGCTCCAACAACCTGGAATGGAGGTAAAACAGATCTCCGGGATATGCTTCCCGTCCCGGCGGACGCCGCATCAGCAGCGAAAGCTGCCTATATGCCCAGGCATGCTTGGACAAGTCATCATAGACCACCAGCGCGTCCTCTCCCCGCTCCATGAAATATTCACTCATTGCACAGCCTGCATACGGGGCAATATACTGCATCCCGGCATTTTCATCCGCGCCGGCCATGATTACAATCGTGTTTTCCAACGCGTCCATCTCTTCCAGCTTGGCGATAATCTGGGCAACGGATGATTTTTTCTGCCCAATCGCAACGTAAATACAATACACTTTTTGGTGGCTTTGATTGATGATCGTATCAATAGCGATGGCAGTTTTCCCGGTTTGGCGATCCCCGATGATCAATTCACGCTGTCCGCGCCCGATGGGTGTCATCGCGTCAATTGCTTTGATTCCGGTCTGTAGCGGTGTGTCTACATCTGATCGCTCAATAATTCCAGGCGCAATTTTCTCAATCGGTCGGTATCCTTCGGAGTTGACAGGGCCTTTCCCATCAATCGGTTCTCCCAGTGGGTTGATCACCCGCCCCAGGAACTTCTTTCCAACCGGTATCGAGGCAACCCTGCCCAGCTTCTTGACAATTGAATCTTCTTTTATAGTGTAATAATCGCCGAGCACAATGATGCCGATCGATTCAATCTCAAGGTTGAAAGCGATTCCCAGCGCGCCGTTTTCGAACTCTACCAGTTCCTGGCTGCCGATCGAATTCAGCCCAGCCACTCTGGCGATTCCATCGCCTACCTCTTTGACAATACCGATATCTTCAACATCAATTTTCTGCTCGTACTGGTCTATTCGATTGAACAAATCTGTAGTGATATCGCGTATGGCTTTTTCCGGCATATTTCCTCATCCCAACTTTTTCGAAATCAGTTCGCAGTCCCGCATCTTTATCAAGCACTTATACTGACTTCACCTGTCAATTATAGATTTATCCTGAATTTTTGCAGAGACTCAAGTCGTAAGCTGTTACGTGTGTTGCAGTTTCCATCTTGTCATTTTATTGTTGACCGAAACAGCTACTTTTGATAAACTTTGACAGTCGGCGTTGTACCCTTCGCCGAATACTTTTTGTGAAAGGGCTTGATAAATGAAAGTACTATTACTCAAAGATGTGTACAAACTGGGTCACGCAGGTGACGTAAAGAAGGTCGCGGACGGATATGGCAGAAACTATCTGATCCCTTACGGTTTTGCCACGCTGGCAACACCAACCGCAGTCAAAGCTGCCGCAGATATCAAAAAGAAGGCTGACAAACTGCGTGCAGAGATGACTACCGAGATAGAAGGCATAGCGAAGAAGATCGAAGGAACCGTTTTGACCTTCGCCAGCAAGGCTGGTGAAACCGGCAAGCTATATGGATCGATCACCTCCCAGATGATTGCTGAAGCGCTCAGCGAAATAGCCGGCACTATGATCGATAAGAAACTGATCACCGTCGAACCGATTCGCACACTCGGCGAACATCCGGTGACTGTCCACCTCACCGCCGACATTTACCCTTCAGTTAAGGTGATTGTCCATCGCGAAGGTGAAAAGATCGTTGTTGAGAATGTTGATGAAAATGCAGAAGAAGCCGTTGAAGAAGCTCCTGTTGCTGAAGAAGAAGCTGACGAGAGCAACTAACTTTTCAGGAAAGCCTCAAATTGAAAAGGTCAGGCGCATTGCCTGACCTTTTGCTTATATAATGGAACAATATGAACGCCGGTGAGTTGCTCAAAGAAGCTCGTGAGAAGTTGAACATTCCCCTCTCAAAAGCTTCCGATGATCTTTTTATTCGCATTACTTATCTTGAGGCGATTGAGAATAACCGCCCCGAAATCCTGCCCTCAGCCGTTCAGGGGCGCGGATTCTTACGTATGTATGCGGAATATCTGCATCTTGATCCACAGGAAATTCTGCGAATCTGGGACAGTGCAGAAGGTCTTAGACAACAGCAGGCTGATCAGATTCCCGCTGCCGAAACCGCTAAACCAGCCAAGCCCCGAGTATTCTTTCCGCTGAAAAAGCCACCTGAACAGCCAAAAGCTTCTCCGCCTGAAGAATCCCCCATCCCACCATTGGAAGCTGACCCGGTACAGGATATTTACAACGAGATCGGCAGTGAATTAAAAGCGCGCCGCGAAGCCCTGGTACTATCCCTTGACGATGCCGAGCGCTTCACGTTGGTTCGCAGCTATTACCTCAATTTGATCGAACAAGGTGATTTTGAGGCGCTGCCATCTACCGTGCAGGCCCGGGGAATGCTGAACAATTACGCAGCCTTCCTGAACCTGGATGTAGATGATGTGATGCTGCGCTACGCTAATGCGCTGCAACTTCGCACAGCGTCCAAAGCGAAGGAGGACCCTACCAATTATGGTCTAAGCAAACCTTCCCGCCAGAAACCCGTCAAAAAAGCCGGCAGACTGAACCGCTTTATCACCCCTGATCTGTTTGTGGGGGTAACAGTACTGCTGGTAATGGCCGCTATCATCATTTACAGCGCAGTAACAGTCACCGAATATAAACAGAAAGCCAGACAGAGTACAGCGGAGATGGCGCAGTATATGACCCAGCTCCCGCTCATCGCATCCGCTCAAGCAACCGAAGAAGCAACGCCTGTTGCAGTTTCTGCCACGCCATTGCCACAGTCTTTGCCGCTGGCTGTCGCTGAACTACCGAACATCGAACAGCAGACTGTGGAAGAAACGGCTGAAACAGCCACCCCAGAACCGGTTGGCCCGATTTATCTTTACATCGAAGCCAACCAGAGAACTTTCCTGCGGGTGGTAACCGATGGTACGGTCGCATTCAATGGCAGAACCCTGCCCGGTAACACCTATCCGTTTGACGGGAAGGAAAAAGTCGAGGTAACTATTGGCAACGCTGCGGCAGTCAGCATCGTATATAACAATCATAATCTGGGATCTCTCGGCAGCATGGGGCAGGTGATTTCGCTTGAATTCACCGGAGCCGGAATTCATACCCCTACACCGCTGTTCAGTCCTACCCCAACACTGGACATCACTGCCACGCCTACTGAAGTGTTCCAGCGACCAACGCTTACGGTTACAATCACACCGTATATCCCCTGAGACTGAAAAAGAGTTATGCCCAAAAATACCTATCACCTGATTTCGCTTGGTTGTGCCAAAAACACGGTAGATTCCCACCGCGTCGCTGAAATTCTCAACTGGGCAGGGATGAAGTTCAGCGCCAATACCGATGACGCAGAATTCCTGATTGTCAACACCTGTGGATTTATTCAGGCAGCGCGCGATGAAGCGCTGCAGATTCTGGACGATCTCGGACGCAAAAAACACAGCGGTCAATATCTGCTGGCGGTCGGCTGCATGGCAGAGAACAATGGCGAATTAATCGTGCAGTGCTGTCCCAATGTCGATGGGATTCTCGGCACGCGAAAAATCACTGACATTTTGCAATTGATGAAACGCGTCAGTGAAAACACCACACTGCCTGTTTCTGACTTCAAAGACCTGCCGAACAGTCAAGTTGCAGTTGAGGGACCCAGTGCCTATTTGAAAATTGCTGACGGCTGCAACCGCTGTTGTGGTTTTTGCAGCATCCCAATCATCAAAGGCAACTGGCACAGTCGTTCAGAAGAGGAGATTCTCGCCGATGCGCTTCGTCTGCGGGATTTGGGCGTGAAAGAAATCAACCTGATTGCGCAGGATACCACTGCTTATGGCCTTGATCTGGGCTTAAGGGATGCATTGCCCTCTTTGGTTCAGAAGATCTCCCAAACTGTTCCAGATGTCCCCTGGATTCGATTGCTATACGCATTTCCTGGCTATGTCTCAGACAATTTGATCGATGTCATCGCGTCTACTCCCAACGTCGTCAAATACCTGGATATTCCGCTGCAACATGGTCATGCCGAGATGCTGAAACGAATGCATCGTCCCGATGATCTGGCCTGGGTGCGCTCAACCATCGCCAAAATGCGCACCCGCATCGAGGGGCTGGCTATCCGCTCTACGTTTATTGTCGGATATCCGAACGAGACCGAGGAGGAATTCAAAGCGCTGGTAGATTTTCTTGAAGAAATGCGTTTTGATCGTGTTGGTGTATTCAAATATTCTTTTGAACCGGGTACATTCAGTGCATCGCTGGGCGATACCGTTCCGGAAAAAACAAAACAGAATCGTTATGATCGCCTGATGAAGATTCAGCAACGCATCTCCAAACAAATCAACCGCACCTTTGTCGGTCAAACGCTGGACGTCCTGATTGAAGGACGAGAGCAGGATCTGTTGATCGGGCGCACTTACCGGGACGCTCCAGAAGTGGATTGTGCTGTTTTTGTTGAAGGAAAAGTCCCGATCGGGTCGATTATCCCCGTCAAGATACACACCGCGCTGGAATATGACCTGATTGGCAAAGCTGTTATTTAGGTTTCCGTTTATCAATTATTCGTTCTCACATACATAAAACAAAAACGTCCTCTTTTTACGGAGGACGTTTCATACTAGTTCTTCAGTTTACGGGTTGGGCAATGGCAAATCCGGGTTGACGATCGGTTGATCGGGGATAGTCTCCGGTGGAATTATCGGTTCAGGGTTGACGTCCGGCGGTGGCATTCCTGGAACGGTTGGGGTAGCCAGCATCGGCGTCGGCACCAATACTTCCGGTGTGTTAGTCGGAGGATGACAGACCAAGTGAACGGCTGTGGCAGTTGGTCCGATTGCCGGATCACCGCCCACAGCAAAAGCCTGTTCAAAGTACGGAATCGCACCGCAATAGTCGCCACTGTCAGCAAGCTGTTGAGCATAGCTCATCGAAGCAATCATAAAGCGCTGTTCCGCTGTCAGACCTGACGCACGGTCATACATCTGCGGAGTGGAGTTGTAGACATTAGCATAATAATCAAGCGCCTTAGCCCAGTCGATTTTCCAGAAACCCGCACCAGCCAGATAATTACGGGCAGCCATGCGTTGACTATCGGCAGCCGAATCAATTGGGCCAAACGCTTCGGCCAACGTGATGCGATAAATCCCCTGTTCAAGGTAGCCGCTGTTGATCAGTTGAATGCCATAATTTCGCAGTGCAATATAGTACATCCCGTCAACCTCAAGCGATTGATAGGAGAGATTCTTGTCGCGCAACGCAATCATGTTGTTAATCGCCGTTTCCCATTCCTGTGCCGCCATATTGGCGCGAATGGTGTTCAACATCTCTTCTTCGCCGCGCGTATCCGGTGTAGCAGTTGGCGCAGGGGTCGGAGTATAAAAAGGCGTGGGCGTTTCCTTCGGATAAAGGTTAATCATCACATCCGTATATTTTTCGGTCGCCCCGGGATAGTTGGCGTCAACGCTCAGCACCCATTCCAGGCGGGTCTTGGCGTTTTGGTAGTTCTGATTTTCGATATCAATCAAAGCCAGCTGATACTGCTGTGCCGATGCCTTGATGGATTGTTCTTTATAGGAAGCCTGCCGCGATGCAATCGCACTGTTATAACCGACGATAGCGCCAAGCACAATCAAAATCAGCATCAACAGAATGCCCAACCATACCCATTTCCCGTTACCGGGCTTTTTCGCCTTCTTTCCCTTCTTTACAGGCTTCTGCGGCATTGGCGTACGCGCACCCGGCGGAATGTTTGGTTTGCCCTGGTAAGGTGGTGGCGGCGGCGGAAATCCCATTCCCTGTTGCGGGAACTGACCAGCTCCGTAACTTTGTGAACCCGGGTTCGAAGGATCCGGATTTTGATTGGGGTTCGGATACCCCGGATTGATGTTTTGATTGTTTTGGTTCATTCAACACTCCAGATAGACCATAACCAGCTGTTGGTCTAATTCATGAAATCCTCAGCTAAAACTGTCTGAACAGTTTTATTTCCGGGATAATGAACGGGATGTAAATAACCGTCCCGACCATCAACCCCACGATCGATTTTACCAGAATATTGCCATTCCCGAAATTTATTCTCGGAATCAATAGACAAACCAGTCCAGCCACGATCGCACCCAACGCTGATCTTAACAATGTTCTCCCTATTAAAGAAGATTCCCCGCTTGTAAGCGGTGCTTCCAAAGGTGTTTCCATCCCGGACATTCGACTCAACCCGCTCATCTTTCTGATCTTTATTCGAACCGCTGCAGGACGATAGAGCAGCCACAGCAAAAACAGTGCCTGCACGGTAAACGAGATGGAATCAGTCAAGCTGATTCCGGGGGCATTCAACGGACGATACAGCGTAATGCCCAGCACAAGATAAAGAAACAGGTTCAGGATAGTCCCCAGCAGTGGGAAAACGGGTTCCTGCTGTGCATAAAATGCGCGATTGGCTACCTCCAACAGACAGTGGCCGGTCAGGCCAACCAGGAAACCGCGCAGCGTCCAGACCAGGATTTGATGCTGCTCCGGCTCAAACCCCAGCGCAGCTTGGATCAGCGGCCCAAGCCCAATCGCCATCAGCACGCCAATACCGAACGATGTAGCCAACACCAGTCGAATGGCAGTCCTGATGATTCTGAAGAAATCCTGATCGTTTTTTTCCGCATAAAACAGCGAAAGTGATGGCAGAATGGCAGTTCCCAACGCAGTACCAATCAGCGTTTCCGGCAGTTGCTGAAACATATAGCCGTAACTCAGCGCGGTCACCGACCCCGCTGTCAGCCGCGATGCGAGGTTGTCGCGAATGATGAAAATCAACTGCACAAAAAACACCGTCATAACGCGTGGGATCAAAATCCGGATCATCTTCACCACGTAGAAATCTTTGAAATCAATCACCGGCGTCCAACGGAAATTAAGCTTTATCAGCCCGGGAACCTGAATCAGCAGGTGACTGATTGCACCGAGTATCACACCCATCACCAGCCCATAAATTCCCATGCCAAAATGCGGCAAATCCAGGCCAGCTATTCGATAGGGGCTGGTGGGAGCAAGGACCACCGCACCGAAAATCTGACCTACATTGTAAAGAATCGGCGCCAGCGCCGGCAACAGGAACTTTTGGTTTGCCTGCAGACTGCCCATCACCAACCCGCTGATTGAGAAGATCAGTGTTGCAATCAGATTCAAACGCATCATCGCCACTACGTGCGCCTGCTGCTCAAGGGAAAATCCGGGTGCAATCCCTATTTCAGACTTCACAATCGGTTCAGCAAATATCGCAATTACAATGGCCAAAAGCAGCGATGCCAGAAATGAAAGGTTTGCAATCGAAGAAAAAGCGTGCCAGGCAGCCCGCTGCGACTCTTTATCAATAATCTCCGTCATCACCGGGATAATGACCATTGCCATCGCACCACCACTGATCAGAATGAATAGCATGTCGGGCAGGTTGTTGGCGATGTTAAAGATGTCGAGCTCCGGCGACATGCCGAACTGTCGGGCAATGATCAGCTGGCGAACAATCGCAGCCACTTTATCGATGCCAAAACAGATAAAAAGCAACAACGAGGTTTTGGAAAGTCTGCTTAATTTCATGAGGTGAATTCTAACATCACCAGAGGAACTTTTCTTCTTCTCAAAGCTGATAAAATTGCAGGATGAATAGAATTGGGAAGTTGTTTGTCGTTGCCACCCCAATCGGCAATCCGGAAGATATTACGCTGCGCGCCATTCGAACCCTGAGAGAATGTGACGCAATTCTGTGCGAAGATCGATCCAATGGCAGCCGTCTGCTGAAAAAGCTGGAGATCGAAAAAAAAGACTTTATTATCCTCAACGAGCATAATGAAGTCGAACAGATTGAGTCAGTATTGCTTTTGCTTGCGCAGGGCAAAGACCTGGCACTCATCTCCGACTGCGGTACGCCACTGTTTTCCGATCCCGGTCACGATCTGGTAGCAGCAGTCTCCCAGGCTGGCTTTGAAGTGATTCCCATTCCGGGCGTTTCCGCGCTCACCACTGCGATTTCGGTAACCCCGCTGCATATGCGCAAATTCTATTTTGCGGGCTTCCTGCCGCGTAAACCCATTGAACGTCTCAATGAGCTGAAAAGGCTGAAGCGCGAGCTGGCGAATACTCCGATCATTTTGATGGATACGCCTTACCGGCTGGCTGCTGTTCTGAAAGACGTGGAGACAGTCTTCGGAAAAAACAAAGCCATCACCCTGGCATGCGACCTGACCACCCAAAAGGAGCAGATTCTGACAGACAGCTGTGCGGCGATCGCGAAAAAGATCGGCGCTACCAAAGCAGAATTCATGCTGATCATTCAGAATTAGGTAGTCAGGTAGATATAGAAGCGCTGTAATCTTTCTCATACCCCATATTTATTAACGTCAGCAAATTTACTATGATTGATCCATTCCCTTTAACGACAACTTACCTGCTTTGGAATATTATTGTTTGTCCAATGCGGGATAAAGCAGTGACCTTTCGCAGACTCATAAATTTGAGTTTAGTGATTCGAATCCGCTCCCCGTTATTACAAAATCATCCTAAAGGCTGTTTTTTTATACAATTAATACTTACCGGTGATTGATTTACATGGAATTTTATATCTCATTAATTTTCTTTTTTCGACTCTTTTTGAAACGGATAGAAGTACAAGAATTAAGTTATTATTATTGTTAAATCCAAAATAACCGGATGACTTGGAAAGGATTTTGACTAATGCATGCTGTTGAATACAAGTTATTAGATTTTTTGAAGAAATCCACCCAATTTACTATTCCGATCTTCCAGCGTACCTATAGCTGGGGTGAGGAACAAATCAAACAACTCTGGGATGATATTATTCGAACTGGGGAAAACGATAATATAAACTCACATTTTATCGGCTCCGTTGTCTATATATTGCATGAAAAAGCCGATGCTGTATTTCAATCATCGATGGTGATTGATGGACAACAAAGGTTGACTACATTATCGATACTGCTGGAAGCTCTTGCTAGGCATGTAGAAAATCTTGTTAAGCATGGAGGTAAAGATGAGCCTTGTGAGGGTTTTTCCGCTGAAAAAATTCGAGAATACTATTTGATAAATCGCCTTGAGAAAGACGACAAAAGGTACAAACTATTATTAACTCAGACAGATAAGGACAGCCTTATCAACTTGATCAATGGCGATGATCATCCGATCATTTCTTCCAGACGAATAGACGCGGCCTATCAATTTTTCAAGAAAAGACTTGAAAACCTTGGTTCAAATCTTACCGCCTTATGTTCTGGCCTGGCAAAGTTGATGATTGTAAGTATTTCTTTGTCAAAAGACGATAACCCACAATTGATTTTTGAAAGTATGAATTCGACAGGGAAGGAGTTAAGTCAGGCAGATCTGATTAGAAATTATGTGTTGATGGATCTGCCACCAGAAAAACAAAAAGATTTATATAACAAGTACTGGCGACCGATGGAAGTTGGCTTTGGTCAAGAAGCCTACGAACAACATTTCGATGCTTTTATGCGCCATTACCTGACAGTTCGTACCGGAAAGATCCCACGAATCAGGGACGTATATAAATCATTTAAAGATTTTTCGACTAATCCCGAAAATCCTTTTCATGACCTTGAAAGCTGTCTTGCTGACATCAGAAAATTCTCCGAGTTCTTCCGGGCGATGGCACTTGGTAAAGAAATGGATAAAGATCTTGGTCAAGCATTCCAAGATCTGCGGGAAATAAATGTTGATACCGCCTATCCATTTATGTTGGAACTATATGAAGATTATCGAAATAATCTCCTAAGCAAAACTGATTTTCTGGAGATATTAAGACTAATCGAATCATACATCTTCAGGCGCTACGTCTGTGGCATTCCCACAAATTCGCTCAACAAGACATTCTCAACATTTACTAAGACGATCAATAAAGAAAACTATCTCGAAAACGTCGCTGCCTCTTTTGTTTTGATGCCTTCATACAGACGCTTTCCATCTGACGAAGAGTTTGTAAGGGAAATCAAACGCAGAGATCTATACAATTTTAGAGGGCGTAGTTATTGGCTGAGAAAACTGGAAAACCATGGTAAGAAAGAATATATCATGGTGGGGAATTACACTATAGAGCACATCATGCCTCAAAACCAGAACTTATCAACTGAGTGGCAAAAAGAACTGGGTCCTAATTGGAAAAAAGTTCATGAAAGCATGCTCCATACTTTGGGAAATTTAACTCTTACCGGATACAATTCTGAGTATAGCGACCGTTCATTTACCGAAAAGAAAACCATGACGGGAGGTTTTGCCTTTAGCCCAATAACGCTGAACAAAGGATTGGGAGAAACTGAGACCTGGAACCTGCAATCCATTGAAAGACGTGCAAATCGTTTGGCAGAACTTGCAAAGGCTGTTTGGATATTTCCTAACGTTTCTGAAGAGATATTGTCTAGTTATAAAGAGAAGCCAAAGTTGCCAAGCGAGTATTCAATCCATAACTTTGAATACCTGCAAGAAGGAAATTATTCGAAGACTTTGTTTGACGCTATCCGAAAAGAAATTTTAGCAATCGATAATGTTGTCTATGAGGAGCCGCTGAAATTATATATTGCTTACAAAGCTGAAACCAATTTTGTGGACATAGTACCTTTGGCTAATAGTTTGTTGTTAATGATCAATATGCCCTATGAGAACATCAACGATCCAGAAAAACTGACCCGAAACGTTGCAGAAATTAGTCATTGGGGAAATGGAGAAGTTGAGTTCCATCTGAGTTCTCTTGACCAAATTCCTTACGCCATGGGATTGATTAACCAGTCTTTTGAACACCAGATGGGGAATGGAAGAGAAGCGGAATAGCATGGGTTAAAATAATCGTAGGGTTACCAAATATATTGGATAGTGACTGAAAAAAGAACAGCAGGAAATGGGAACATTATTGTTATTGTGCCAAACAAAACAAGAGGAGGAAACGCAACCTGCTATTCTTTTCTATACGTTGTCCAATATGTAGTGTAATCCTACTGTTTCACATGTATTGACCCCATACAAGCGCTTGACGTATCTAAAAACTCCTGCTAAAATAGTCCCGCATAAAGCAGGCCTCCATCGTCTAGGGGACTAGGACGCAGCCCTTTCAAGGCTAAAACGCGAGTTCGAATCTCGCTGGAGGTGCAAAAAGATACCTTTCGGTATCTTTTTTTATGATATCTGACCTGTCTTTAAAACAGGATGGATGATAGAATTTTATAGTTTACCAGGGAAGGAAAAAGTTAAAACCTTCCCATTTTTGACTTTTGATTTTGAATATGCTATTCTTGCTAAAAAGCAGACAAGAATTAATTATAGACAGATAGAGGTTAGCCGGGCCATGCAGCGAGAACGGATTACAGAAAATATTTACTGGTTTCAGAGTGAGCTTTATGCTCAGGTGACAGCCGGTGTGATTGTAGGACCCCAATGGGCGATTGTAGTTGATACGCTGGCGCTGCCAGAGGAATCCATCGCTATTCGGGATTTTGTACTTAACACGCTGGAATTGCCAATACGATATCTGATTAACACCAACGGTCGGGCAGACCATGCCTGGGGAAATATGTTTTTCCCTGGAGCAACCATCATTTCGCATACGCTGTGTTCAAAGTACCTCAAGGAAACCGGCATCCCCTCACTGGAGGCGACCAAAAAGCAGAATGTCCAGTTTCAGAATACATCCATCGTCCTGCCGCATTTGACATTCTCGCAGGGCGATTTGACACTTAAAATAGGGAAGAAAAATATTCAGCTGATGCTTACGCCGGGATATGCTGAGGATGGCATTTCCGTTTTTGTTGAGGAAGATCGTGTGCTATTTGCCGGAGACGCTTTTATGCCGATTCCGCAGATCGAATCAGTTCACTATACGCAAGCGATTCGCGTTATTAAAGAAATTGGCGATATGGGACTGGAAAATATCATCCAGGGGCATGGGGATATTATCCTGCGGGGTGAGATTGAGGATGCAGTTCACGAAAACATCAATTATCTCGAAAAACTGCACGAGATCGCGTCCAGCGCGGTGAAACGGCGTGATCCTGCAAGTTACCTCAATCAATTCTCAATCGAGGATTGCGGTAAAAGTCGCGTTTATCTGGGTGGTGTTGCCGAACAGCTCCACCGCAACAATCTGATCAACATGTTTAAGCAGGTGGTTGCGGAAGTTGGTCTGCCCAAGTCCGATGATGAATATGAAGATGAACTGGATGACGACGATTTCGACGATATGTTTTTTAACGGAACGAACAATTATGACGAGAGCGATACCAACGTTCACGATAGCGATGACGACTATCCTGCTGGCAAAGATCATAACGATTTGGATGACATCGATGATTTCATGTTTTATCCATGAGAAATGGGGATGCCCTGGTACGTTCCCCCTGAAAAAAAAGTGCTCACGCAAGAACCGGTAACATTCTCAAGCTGGCGTGAGCACTTGTCCGTCATGTTTCAGGTTTGGAAAGTCAGCCTGGTTGCAGGAGGAATCATCTTTCTGGGGATTATCCTGGTGATTGTACTGCTGATCCTGCTCTGGACTTGAAGACCTGATAACCGTCAATTGACCCTGTTTAGCGCTTATCGTCCTTCCAACTGAAGTGAATCACCTTTTTAGGACAAACATCAACGCATTCTCCACAGAGAATGCATTCTGCATTGCGCATGTTTCCTTTTGAAACAAGTTTTTCCACTTGCAACGACATCGGACATTTTTTATCACAGGCACCACAATGAATGCAATCATCTTTATTGGAGGTGAGTCGTAATCCCGGCAACCTGAGTCGATTTCGAATCCAACTCCCGATGATCATAAATGGCGAAATCCAGCAAAACATGTGGCAGAAAGACCGTCTGCCTGCCAACAAGGCAGGCGCCAGAATGAAGAACAGCACTCCAAAATAAATCACTACTCCCTGGGATTCAGAAAGCGGAATCCCGTCTTCCATTTGATAGAGCGGTTTAATTGCATGAAATCCACCGGCCTTAATAGCCAGAATAACTATTAACAGAACCCATGGCACCCAGATAGCTGCTTTGATCCAATTCCAGCGTGGATGTCGGAAAGGCTTATCATTTGCCAACCGTGCGCATTCCTGTAACCCGCCAGATGGACAGATCCAGCTACAGAAAGCGCGTCCAAAAATAAACGCAAACAGAAACAACAAAGCAAAGGTGATCATCGAACCTGCCACAACACCTTCACTTGCCCCTTGAAGGATAAGAGCTGGCGAAAAAAAATAAACTGTTACTGGAAACAGTAAGAATGAGATCAGGATGATTGCTTTTCTGATTGATTGCCGTTTTTTCATCGTTCAGGTTCCTTTTTTTCTTTTTTCAGATTTATTAATAATTGTCTTGACTCCTCTGCCCACTCCAATGTCGCTTTGGTAACTTTCCTGCCAAAGAGGACCGTCAACAGGAAATAGGTGTGATCGTCCGAATCATCCAATACCGACCGCAATACCTGTTCGTATTGAGCATATTTTTCCATCTGCATCTCGGCCTGCTTACGAAAGTTGTCAATTTTAACCAGGTTTTCCTCAGGTTTTAGCGCTGCTCCAAAATAAAGTTTTAACAGGATGTCGTATTTCACCGTTTGCTGGAGAACTGGTTTCCTGAGCCATTCCTTCAATGCAGCGCGACCGGCATCAGTTATTGAGAAAACTGTCAATCCACGTTTGTTACCCCCTTCCGTCACCGCTTCTATCAGCCCTTTTTCCCGCAATTCTTTCAGCGTCGGATAAAGCTGTCCGAATCCAGCGCTCCAGAATTCTTTTAACCCTGCATCGATTTGTTTCTTGAGTTGATATCCGCTCAGATTTTCATGGGAGAGCAACCCCAGAATGACAAACGCAGTTCGATTTTCTTTCTTCTTCATAGGTTTAATTATATCTTAATGATATATCATGACAACATAAAAAAACGAACGGATTACCCATTCGTTTTGAAACCTTCTTTACCTTTCGATCTGATTACTGCTGTTCTTTTTTCTGCTTAAGCCTGGCATGCAGGCTGAATTTCATCACCCGCTCCTCACCGCGCATCAGCCTGCGCAGGTTTGGCCGCAGTGTATAGGTCACCAGCATCAGCGTCAATACAGCATACACGATATACCAGGACGAATGTGGTTCAATGGAGAAAATCTCTTTTACCGAGAAGATAATAATCGCCAGCAAATTGATTGAGAGAGTAGCAATACTGGCGTATCCAATTGCCAGGTAAATCAATATTGCAGGGATTCCGATCCAAAAAATAATGGGAGGCCAGATACCAACAGCAACACCCAGTGAAGTCGCCCCGCCCGCACCGCCGCGCAAATAATATTTTCCATTGCGCCTTTTTTCAATCAGGAAGATTGAGAAAACATGACCCAAAACCGCCAGGAATCCCCCGATTGCCTCCACCCATGTACCCGCATTCGGATTGATAGCCCGTACGACCTGAACAGCCAGGTACCCCTTCGTAAAATCAAGCGCAAGTGTTAACAAGCCGGCAGCAATCCCAACCATCCGAATCACATTGGATGTGCCCATCCGACCGGAGGCATAATAGCGAATATCGCGTTTCTTGGTTAGCCAGACAATAATCCAGCCAACTGGCAGCGCACCAAGCAGATAACAAACTATAAGGGAGATCATGGTCGAGTATGTCATTTACATCCTTCTACAGGCTTATGTAATTACTTCAATCAAAACCACCAGAACCATCAAAAAACCCAGAGGAAATTTCTGGGAGATGATCGATAGGCGGATTGAATTGTTCTGCGGTAATGATATCATGACATTCGTCAATAAATAGAAGAATGTCAAAATTATCACACCAAAACTGAGTGGATTCAATGGAATGTAGTGCATGGCAGCATCAAACTCGGTTGTAAGCAGTGCAATGGTCAGCGCTTTCACACCTTCCTGTTTTACTGCCGGTTCCAACATCAAAATGCGCAATGCAAGAATAAACGCCAGGAAAAAGACCGGCGGCAGCTCCAGCACCAGCCGCGATATATTGATGCGGATTCCAATGATCGCTATCAGAAAAACCGCATAAGCCGAGGCTGAGATCAGTAGAACACTGAAAGGAATCTTGATGTCAGCTCGATCCCACAGAATGCATTCTGCCGAGAAAACCAGAACCAACAACATTCCGCCAA
>JAAZKE010000088.1 GCA_012799995.1 Chloroflexota bacterium
CGGGCAGAATAACATAAAATGCGAACAATGCTCCAATCAGGAAAAACAAGATCATCGCCGGCAGAAAAAGCCAGACCATTCTTTTCTCATTTTCTTTCAGTCCCGGCAAAACAAACGCCAGAAACTGGTAAAAAACCATGGGGCTTGCTAGGATGATGCCGCATAACAGTGACACATTCATCGCTGCGGTCATATTCTCGGTGATTTCGATTGATTGCAGCGCGGATAGTCCCCCCACCGGCAAGGCCAGCCAGTTCATCAAAGGTCTGGCAAAAAAGAAGGATGCTATCACCGCTGTGATCAGCGTGAGAAACGCAATCAGCAGCCTTTTCCGCAGCTCTTCAATATGCTCACCCATGCCGGTCAGGAATTCGTTGGTTGATTCGGAAGGGTTACTGTTACTCATGGGGGATACTCCCACAGTCATCCGTGTGCTTTCGATCCGGTTCAGATGGCTGCTCAGCGGGGTCTGTTACGTAACTAATATCGCTTTGTATTTTGCGAAGTTCCTGCTCTGTTTTTCGATTCAGCTCATCCAATTGCTTTTGAACTTCCTCAAGCTGCGTCTCTTTGAGGATTTTAGCAGGATACTGCCGGATATCGCGATAGACACCACTGACTGTGCGCCACTGGTCAGAACGAACCAGCCGGTTCAGCTTTCGCGCCAGCTCGGTAAGGGTCTGCTTCAGCTTTTCAGGTCCCAAAACCAATAATGCCAGAACCAGAAGCAGAAGAATTTCCGGCACCCCTATATTTAAAAAATTCATGGTGTTACAACTGTTGAAATGTCAGTCAGGTTTATGATTTCCAGACTCGGACGAATCTCTTTTCTCGTTTTTGTTGTCATCAGAACCGTTTTGGAGACCGTCTTTAAAGGCGGTAATGCTCTCGCCAATCTCCCTGGCGATTTTTGAGATGCGTCCCGGGCCAAATAAAAGCACAATAATCGCCAGAACAATAATGATTTCAAAAAGACCAGGTCGCCACATAATTCCTCCATCAACCGATACGGGCTTAATCTACTTTTGGGTTATACCAAAATCAATTTCAGCCAGCTCATCCACTCGTTTTACTGCGTGAAAGATGAGCGTGAAATATCGCGAAATTTTGTAATTATTTCGTAGAATCCCCTTGACCCTCCAGAGGAAACCTCTTACACTAATCACATGTTGCGAAATTTCTTAAATGGGTACGGAATGTTGATGCGCGGCCGCCGGATGGGGCGGTTGAGCTTGACGTTTCTAAAGTAAGGATTTTTTAAATCCCATTTAAGTTGCATGAATCGTGAGGCTCTTTTCTATGAAAGAGCCTTTTTTATTGAGAATCTGACGGGGTACCGTGATCAACATTCAACACCTGACTAAACAGTTCAAAACCAAAGAGGGCCCATTTTTGGCATTGGAGGATGTTTCTCTTCATATTGAGCCAGAGGACATTTACGGCATCATCGGAATGAGCGGTGCGGGGAAAAGTACGCTGATCCGCTGTATTAACCTGCTGGAAAAACCGGTTGCCGGTGAAATTCTGATCGATGGTAACTGTATTTTTCGTAAATTCGGCAAGTTTTTTGAAAACAATAACGAGCCGGAATTAATGCTTCAAGGGGCTGAACTGCGTAACCTGCGTCGGCAGATTGGAATGATTTTTCAATCGCACAATTTACTGATGCAGAAAACGGTGAGCCAGAACATCGCGTTTCCAATGGAAATTGCAGGAGCGCCAAAACATGAGATCGATAAGCGCGTCTCCGAGTTGCTTGAGGTGGTGAATCTGGCAGATAAAGTTGCGAATTACCCGTCACAGCTCTCCGGAGGTCAACGACAGCGTGTCTCCATTGCGCGGGCAATGGCGAATATGCCGAAAATCCTGTTATGCGATGAGCCAACTTCTGCGCTCGATTCGCTCACGACCAACCAGATTCTGGACCTGCTCTGGGACCTTAATCAGGACTACAAAGTAACAATTGTGATGATTACCCATGAGATTGAACTGGTAAAAAGGATCTGCAATAAGGTTGCCGTAATTGACCGGACACGAGTGGTAGATCAGGGAGAAATCGGTCAGGTACTGTTGAATCCAAGTATGGAAATCACGAAACAACTGCTCTCTGGCTCAAGAGGGACGAGAGGTTGATGATGGAATTTTTCTCCAATCTGTTTAACCTGCTCAACGAATTCAAAGGGCTGCTGCTGGTTTCGACCTGGCAGACGCTTTACATCACGCTGATTTCTACGCTTATTGCCTATCTGTTGGGAATCCCGCTTGGCATCTGGGTGGTCTCTACTGCCCCGAATTCCATCGCCCCCAACCGTCCGGTGCATGAGTTTATGAGCCGTATCATCAACATCGGCCGTTCGATCCCTTTCATCATTCTGCTGGTAGCGCTGTTGCCGGTTACCAGGATGTTGGTTGGGACTACCATCGGACCAACAGCCACCATTGTCCCGATGACGATTGCCGCTGTGCCTTTTGTCGCCAGGATGATTGAACAATCGCTGGTGGAAGTCGATAACGGGCTGATTGAAATGGGTCAGGCAATGGGCGCGACCTCATTTCAGATCATCTTCAAGGTACTGTTGACTGAAAGTCTGCCCTCGATAATCCGTGGTATTTCAATCACCATCATCAACCTGATCGGTTATTCAGCGATGGCTGGCGCAGTTGGTGGCGGCGGACTGGGCGACCTGGCGATTCGTTATGGTTATCATCGTCGCCAGACCGATATCATGATGGTTACCATCGTTTTATTGATTCTGGTTGTCGAAGTGATTCAGATGGGTGGCAATGCCATCGCATCAAAAATTGACAAAAGAAATGTACATTAAGTTTGCAAAATTCGGATCTTATTCTGTCCGATAAAAATAAAAGGAGTTGTCATGAGAAAAAATCGTTTTGTCCTTATCAGTTTCTTTATCGTATTCGCCCTGATTCTCACGGGCTGTGCACAAAAAGCGGTAACCCCGGCGGCGACCACTGAAGTCAGTTCTGCTGCAACTGAAGTATCATCTGCCGAACCCACCGCTGAGGAAAAAGATGCGGAAGTTGAAGAACCGGCAGCATCGTTTTCGAAAGAAAACCCGCTCACTTTGAAGGTTGGCGCTTCCCCGGTTCCGCATGCAGAAATTCTTGCTGAAATCAAGGATGATCTGGCTGAAGTCGGAATCAACCTTGAAATCGTTGAATTCACCGATTATGTGCTGCCGAACACTGCCCTGGAAGATGGCAGTCTGGATGCTAACTTCTTCCAGCACATGCCTTATCTGGATGACTTCAACGAAGCCCAGAAAAAAGACAATGCTGACTGGAAAGACCTCGTACCGATGGTTTACACTCACTTTGAACCGATGGGAATTTACAAAGGCAAGGCTACATCGTTAGCGGATCTCAAAGAAGGCGCAAAAATCGCGGTGCCGAATGACCCGACCAACGAAGCACGCGCGCTGCTGCTGCTCGAAAAGAATGGCCTGATCAAGATCGCTGAAGGCAAAGGCCTCGAAGCAACCAAACTGGATATTGTCGAAAATACCAAGAATATCGAAATCGTTGAGCTGGAAGCCGCTCAGGTTGCGCTTTCACTGCAGGACGTTGACCTCGGTGTTATCAACGGTAACTATGCATTGAGTGCAGGTTTGACACTGGACGATGTTCTGGGCGTTGAAGACAAAGATTCCGAAGCTGCCAAGAAATACGCAAACCTGGTTGCTGTTCGCATCGGTGAAGAAGAATTACCACAGTTCATTGCTTTGAAAGAGGCGATCACTTCCGAAAAAGTTAAGAAATTCATCGAAGAGAAATACAAGGGTTCGGTTCTGCCTGTTTTCTAAATCCATAAACGGCTAACGTGAGAAAAGATGCTGAAGAAAGTTCATTCAGCATCTTTTTTTCGTGGTTTCCCGGTGAATTCGGTGCAGGAGGGCAAACCATAGTAGAATACAAGATTGATCAACTTTTAAGGAGTATGTATGGCTGATTATGATATCAAAAATGAATCCCTGGCGGAAGGTGGCCGCAGACGAATTGAATGGGCTGCGCGCGAAATGCCGGTTCTCAACCAGATCAAAGAACGATTTGAGAAGGAAAAGCCGCTGAAAGGGATTCGTATGTCCGCCTGTTTGCATGTGACTGCGGAAACCGCCAACCTGATGCGCACATTGCATGCTGGTGGCGCTGATGTGGTGCTGGTGGCGTCCAACCCGCTTTCCACACAGGATGATGTCGCTGCTTCGCTGGTGCTGAACGATGAAGTTCCCGTCTATGCGATCAAGGGCGAGGACAATGCGACCTATTACCGCCATATCGAAAGTGCCTTGCGCCATAAGCCGCAAATCACGATGGACGATGGTGCTGACCTGGTGAGCACGATCCATAAGAGCCACCGTGATCTGCTGAGCGGAATCCTCGGTGGAACGGAAGAAACAACAACCGGTGTGATCCGGCTGCGGGCAATGGCAAAAGATGGCGCCTTGATGTTCCCTGTGATCGCTGTTAACGATGCGATGACGAAACATTTCTTTGACAACCGCTATGGCACCGGCCAATCGACACTGGATGGGATCATCCGTGCGACCAATATGCTGATCGCCGGCAAAGTCTTCGTGGTGGCAGGTTACGGCTGGTGTGGCCGCGGTCTGGCACAGAAAGCGCGCGGGATGGGTGCTAATGTGATCGTTACCGAAGTTGACGCACTGAAAGCGCTTGAAGCAGTGATGGATGGCTTCCGGGTGATGCCAATGATGGAAGCGGCAAAAGTCGGCGATATTTTCTGTACCGTTACGGGTGACCTGAATGTAATCGATGGGCATCATTTTGAAGTGATGAAAGATGGCGCAATTGTAGCCAACTCCGGCCATTTCAATTGCGAGCTCAACATTCCGGCGTTGGAAAAGCTGTCAACCGAGAAAAAACTGGTTCGCCCCTTTGTGGATCAGTATATTTTGAAAGATGGGCGCTCCATTCATATTCTGGGTGAGGGACGCCTGATCAATCTGGCATCGGCAGAAGGCCACCCTGCATCGGTGATGGATATGTCCTTTGCCAATCAGGCACTGGCAGCCGAATATATGATCAAAAATCACGCCAAACTTGAGAAGAAGGTGTACTCAGTTCCAGAGGAAATTGACCTTGAGATTGCAGCACTGAAACTGAAGGCAATGGGGATTGCCTGTGATACCTTGACCGAAGAACAGGAAAACTACCTGAACTCCTGGGAAGAAGGGACCTAAATCGACCCTGCTGAAGAACGCAAACGGTTATCTTTTTTTACAGGATAACCGTTTTTATTTTGGAAAGACCCTTTTTGTCTCAGTGGTCTTAACCCAGATTCGCTTACGATTTATTCACCTTTTTTGGCAGAGCTTTCAGATGAAAAGCGTTTCCATACCAGATAACGACCAACGTACCCTTTTCTACGGAGATTTGCGCTTCTTCACCGATGAATTCGTTGCTCACTCCCAATGGGATATTGTTGTAAAGGGTAGCATTGGTTAATGGATATTTCAGACCATTCAGCGTGACTTCTCTGACGGTCTGGTTGTGGGCGAAAACCGACAGGATGCCATCCTTCCGTTTTGGAAAAACCAGCTCGGCGTTGCGAATGGCAGTGATAAAAGTGCCGTTGCCATAAAGAAATCCGATTGCATCCTTTTTGGCAAGGTAGACCAGGCTTTGAATGTTGGCCAATGTGTGATCAATCCGGTTCCCCAATCCGCCAAACAGGACGAAAGTGCGGTATCCATGTGACAAACCGACTTTGATTGCAAGCATCATATCGGTATCGTCTTTTTCCGTCGGATACCTGATCACCTGATCGGTTACAGATGGAAGGTTCTCAATCGAATCGAAATCGCCTAACAGGATCGCAGGCTGAATTCCTGATTTTTGGAAAAAGTCAAAGCCGCCATCTGCAGCGATCGTCAGGTCATTTTCTTTGAGCTGCAGTGAGATCAAGTCGCTGCGACCTGCACCGGCGATGTAACAGATTCCAGTTTGTCTTCGTGTCATGGCAGGTTCTCCTTTCGTTTCAGCACACGGCTGATTGGATCACCCTCAACCTCAACGGTGAAGACGGTTTCGAAATCAGGAAACATCTCAACCTGGAAGTTCTTATCATCGCGGGTAAACAACAGGTAATCAGCATTCTCAGATTCGTATAGTAATTCAAGACGATTGCGATCGCTTTCGTCGAGATTTCCACGGTTGATACTACCTGAATTTGTCTGAGAGTGGTCAATCCGAATCAGACTGCGATCATCATTTTTAACGATGTATTCCAGTAATTGTCTGGTTGATATTCCCCAGTAATCCCCTGAGAAAAGGGATGCCTTGCTTCGCACCAGAGGGGCGAAATAAGCGTACTCATAGGGATGGTTGCGAATGATGAAAAGAACGTTTGCCACAATTGTTAATCCAACCAGCATCGGAATGAAAAACCGTTTGACAGACTGCGGGAAGGTTTCAGCGCTGTAGATATCTAATATGGCATGGATGCCGAGAATTGCCAGATAAACCAGCGTTGGGTAGCAAAAATAACAATGTCGCCAGCCGTTGTAAATGGTTACATGGGTCAGGATAATATAAATCACCGGGAAGACCCCTGTCGAGAAAATGAAGAGATCATCGAATTGAAGCTGATTCTTGAGAAACAGAATTGGAGCTTTTATAAAACGGAAGGCCAATACAACTGTCCCGACCAGCGAAATCAGCATGATAACGGTTGGGGTGGTAACAGCGATCCAAACCGGGATATAGCTCCACTCGACCGAGGCATCCACGATTCTGCCCATGAAGAGGTTACCGGCTGCGCTGTGATTGGGATGACTGCTGCTGAAACTCAGGGTCTCCATCAACACTTGAAGCGGGTGATCCCAAAAGTTGGGGGTGATCAAATAGAAAACAGCAAACGTTGATAACAGCAAAACAGCAAGGGAACCAGTTTTGCGCTTGTCCCAATCATGGGTAACAACCGCCCGGATCAGGGCGAAAAAGAGCAGGAAAGGCAGTAACACGATCCCGGTCATGCGAGTGTTAATAGTGAACGCAAGGATCCCTCCCGCAAGCAGCGCGTTGGCTATTGTGGGCTTTTTTAACCACCGCAGCAGGAAAAATACTGAGAAGATATACCAGGAAAGGAACAGAATGTCTTTATTGTTATAAAAACTCTCTGCAAAAATGCGCGGTGAGCTCACCAGCAAAATGACGCCTGTCAAAGATAAAAGGCGATTGGCAAAACGGTTTTTTAACAGCTGATAAAAGCAGATTGCTGCCAGGTAGAAGTTGAGAAAAGTGAAGAAATGGCGCATTCCGTAAAAAATGTGTGGTTCCAGCCGAAACTGGAAAGCGCTTTCGATGAGAACCAATAGACCATGTAAAGCGGTGCCGTAATAGCGATCACGATACTCTTTCAGGGGCGGCAGGTAAGCCAACCAGGTTTCAACTGCGTCAGAAACGGGCAGATTCAGCTTTTCGATCGTATAACGATAATTGACAAGCGATGTCTGCCGCTCAATTCCTTCATCAGGCCCGCTCCCATAATCATCAAACAGAACCAGTCCGGCAATGGCATAAAAAATGAAAAAAAGCAGCACAAAATGGGCGGAAAGAAAACTCCAGCGCTTACCTTTCATGCGTAGCATTATAATTCAATATAATCACTTGATATGCGCGCCATCCTCTTGAGGAGAATCGCGATGTTGACTGATAAAACCAGGAAGGAAGGGTTGCGATGTCCCAAAATGATCCCGGAGTAAATCCAGTAGTCCAAGCATACGAAAAATATGATGAGGATTCACGTTTATCTGCGGATAATGTCCGTCGGTTGGAGTTCATGACCGCACTGGTTTACATGAACAAATATATTGAAAAATCTGATTCGATCCTTGATGTAGCGGCTGGAACTGGCGCCTATGCAATTCATTTTGCTGCGCAGGGGAATCAGGTAACTGCGCTTGATCTCACCCCGACATATATCGATACATTGACAGCAAAAGCAGCATCACAAAATCTGAATATTCCGGCATATGTCAACGATGCACGCGATTTGTCCCGCTTCCCGTCGGAATCGTTCGATTGTGTTTTCTGCATGGGGCCGATCTATCACTTGATCGAACAGGTGGACAGGGAAAAGGTAATTCTCGAATGTCTACGAGTGATGAAGCCAAAAGGGTTGCTTTTCCTGGCTTATATCAATAAATATTTTATCTTCTCCCATCTGGCGTCCCAGAACAAGCAGTTTTTACAGGAAAAGTGGTTCCAGCGGATTATTGAAAAGGGTGTGATGAGTTCTGCGGATGAAGATTGTTTTTGGACGGATACCTGGTTCACTAAACCGGGGGACATCGAAGCGATCTCTGCCCGTTATAACCTTGAGATTGTGAACCATATCGCTCAGGATGGCGTGGGAAGACTGTTGGCTGATGAGATAAATGCATTACGCCCGGAGGAATTCAAACGCTGGGCGGAGTATCATGTTCGAATTTGTGAAGAACCTTCAATCCTGGGAATCAGCAACCACGGGTTACTGATTGCCCGCAAAAAATCATAGTTTAGTGTGTGCTGAACAATAAACGTTTTCAAACTTAGCCCTACACACAAGACTATAAGCAGGCTCAGCACCACTCGTTCTCTGCACCAAACCGGCGCTTGAAGCATCCTTCGAGACGGTGAAAAAAGAAGCTCGCGAAGGCGCTTCCACAGGTTCATCGTCAGAATGCAAGTATGGATAGCCACTTTGCAAAAGACCCATCGACAACCCGACCGGAATAAATTAAAAAAATCGGCTCTAAGAGCCGATTTTTTGCGATTTTTGTTGACTTTTTTATATTGACTTTAAATAAATAATAACATCGTTTATATTGATTTTATTGTCGTTATCAAAATCAAATCCTTTTTCAATCATTTCAGCTTCTGATAAATCGGCAAACGGTCCGATTTTTCCGGTGTATTGTAAAAGTACAATAGCGTCTAAAATGTTAGCTTTGTCTTTTCCTTCTTCTTCAATCAGGATTGGTAACTGAGCCGCTTCCGTGTCTTTCTTTAATTAAAAAGCTCCATGAAAGAATAGAAGCTTTCTGGAGTTCCTCCGGAAATATCCAACTTTCCATTTAATACGGCGTCTTCAGGATTAATCTTTGACAGAACCAGTTGCTTCCAGGTCAGCGAGTCGGTCACGATCTCGAACTGGTCATTGCTCGCTGATGGGGGATCCACCTCAAGGATGCCCTTACGAACGTTCAACGTGTAGTGATCTGGCATCTTGGGATCATTCATCTTGATGTCGGTCAGCTGAAGGCTAACGATGATGTCCTTCTCCATCGATTTCGATGCATTGAGACTGACTGACAGGATACGATGCAGGGTGGCCATGGGCATCAACTCAACAAATTTATCGTCGATCCTCGAAAAAACAAGCTTTGGATCATCGAATGCGTAGGGTCTACGGGTCTGGTCAGTCATCAACAAGTAGTCGGACAAAAGCATATTACGCGCCTGCGAATTCATCGTGTTTTCTGCCAGGGTCAGCATGGCTGCTTTCTTGGTCTCGAATGCCACAGGGTTATCCGGGTCCAGCAAGAGCGCATCGTCGGCGAGTCTCAATGCCCATGCCGGGTTGATATCCAGAGCCGCCTGGGCTTTACTTGCCAGATCACCATCGCCTTCAGCGAGGAAGGCCGACATCTGTGCCTCACTCTGGGTAGTCTGTGGAAATAGATCCCTTACTTCGCCGGTGTAGTAACCGCGGTAATAGCGGAAGATGTGGACGATGTTCCATTCTTTCGATCCATA
>JAAZKE010000089.1 GCA_012799995.1 Chloroflexota bacterium
AGTGTTGTTTTCTTCTGTCCCAGCCGCCAATCGCCCGCAGATAGCGCGAAGACCCGCCCAGGATCACCAGATTCTTGTAGAGCGTCATGTTGGGCGAGAAAGTGCGGTAGTAGTTCAGTTCGCCGGTAATGTATTCCGCCATTAACGCGTTGAAATCACTGGAGTGACGCTCCAGATCGCCGAGCATTTCGCGAATTCGCAGGGAACCGAGCCGGAAACTCTGGGTGTTGATATAACGGCCTTCGTTGAAAAGCGTGAGCTGAATACTGCCGGCGCCGATATTCAGAAAGAGCGCATTGGTAGCAATCATCTCTTTGTACTCAGCGAGCATTTCAGAGAGTGCCAGCTGATGATAGTAAACATCCTTGCTGCTGGCGAGCACTTCGACTTTCAAACTGGTGGCATGCTCAATTTGCTCCAGCGCGTACAGTTGATTTTCCGCCTCACGAAAAGCGCTGGTAGCCACTGCGCGGACGTGATCGACTTTATATTCGTCGAATTTCCGCTGAAAACTTTTCAAAACCTCAATCAGTACGTTGAGGTGGTATTGGCTGATTCTGCCGGTTGCATAGGTATCGGCGCCGATTGGAATGGTGCGTTGCACCTCTTCGAGGATTTTGGGCGTACCATTCGCCTTCAGGGACGCAATTTTGAGCACGATATCATGTGACCCTACGTCTATCGCTGCGATGATCGGTAAATTTGTCATTTAGATCTGTTCATTCCCGAAGTAAATTCCAATGCCGCGGGCGTCATGGATCAGTTCATGATCCTGTGGCACTTCCTTGAGTTTACCAGCGACCTCTTTGAGCGGAATTCCGACGATCTTGTTGTTTACCATGCCAACCATGATACCGAATTTTTTCCGCATCACCTTCTCCGCTGCTACTACGCCGAGCGATGTTGTCAGCACTCGATCGTAAGGGCTGGGAGTGCCCCCGCGCTGGAAATGACCCGGAACGGTCACGCGCACTTCCTGATCGGTGTACTGATTAAGCATCGATGCCAGACGGTAGGCGACCGAAATATAGGGAGATTCGGCGATCATCTCGTTGTAATCAGATTTGCTCATTTTGGCTTCCTGGATGGTACGTGCACCTTCAGCGACGGCGATGATCGAAAAGCGTTTTCCGGCTTTATCGCGTTTCAACAGTACTTTGGCTACTACTTCGGGGTCGTAAGGGATCTCCGGGATCAGGATCACGTCTGCACCACCGGCAATCCCTGCATGTAGTGTCATCCATCCGACTTTGTGCCCCATCACCTCAACAATGAACACCCGCCCGTGAGAGGTCGCGGTTGAATGGATGCCATCAATCACGTTGGTGGCAATGTTCACCGCCGATTGGAAGCCAAAGGTAATGTCGGTGCCCCACAGGTCATTATCAATGGTTTTGGGCAGCGTAACGACGTTCAGCCCGTTCTCGTAGAGCAGGTTGGCGGTTTTATGCGATCCATTCCCGCCCAATACCACCAGCGCATCCAGATCAAGATCATGATAATTCTTGACCATTGCCTCTAACTTTGTTGGGCTGTTTGGCTGGTCTGGATAAAGTGCGGTTTCCATTGTTTTAAACGATTGTCTGGAGGTTCCCAGAATTGTCCCGCCGAGAGTCAGAATACCAGAGAAGTCCTTGCTTCCCATAACACGGTAGGAATTTTTCATTAACCCTGCAAATCCATCCAAAAATCCCAGAATTTCGGTTTTTGGGTCAGCTTCATAGAGACGTTTCGCTACGCCGCGCATAGCTGAATTCAATCCCTGACAATCACCGCCACTGGTTAACATTCCAATTCTGATGCTCATTGTAGTCTCCTGAAATCTTTCTAAAAACGGGTTGAAACTGTCTTAATTATGCATAAAAAATCTCATTTTCGCAATAGCTTTAATGGAAACCATTGATACGGATTTTTCTGGAAAAGAATAAAGGTGCGTTTTCAATTTTTGCGCACGATCAGCGTGAAGTCGTAGAGCTGATAATCATGCAGAATTGCCACATTGCGTGAAAAATTTGTCTTGCAGTAATCGAAAAGAAAACACGGGTCAGCGTAGTAGAGGTCTGGGCGCTCTGCCATCCGCTCCTGATCTGAATAAACCGTTAAAAAATTGACCGAGAAACCGGCCGTGGTCATTGAATGGAAACGGGTCAGATTTTCGAGAATATAGCGCGTCCATTCCACTTTATCTGCGCTGAGTTTGACGTTAAAGACGCCAGATGCGACCAGATAATCGCTCTGCGGAACCTGGTCCGGATCGTCGTAAAAAGTAATGGTGGGGTCTGCACCGAAGCGTTCACGTGCCGCTTTCAGTGAATTAAGCGCGATATCCACTCCGCGATAGGCCTGGGGCGTGATCGCTTTTGAGCGCATATAGTCGATCAGATGTCCATAGCCGCAACCAAATTCCGTCAGCGTGAATGGCTGATCGGGTTGGATCACCTTGAGTAATTGGTCAAAGCGGATTTCCTGGGCAGGCTTGCCGTTCCAGCCAACGCCTAGCGCTGACTCGCCATGTTCAGCGAAACACTGCTCGAAAAAGGCACGAATTTCGTCAGGAGCGCGCATCGGGCAAGCCTGGGTCATTGATGGTTTCTTCAACGATATAGGGGAGTTTCTGCGTGGCGGAATCGTAAACCCGCGCCAGATATTCGCCGATAATCCCAAGCGAAAAGAGCTGCACTCCTGCAAACAGCGAGATAAGCGACGCCAGGAAGGGGAAGCCCGGCACCGAGCCGACGGTGATGGAGAGAACCAGAACATAGATCATAACGCCCAACCCGAACAGGATGAAGAGAAACCCGAGGAAGGTGGCAAAGCTCAGCGGCACCGTGCTGTATCCGGTCAGGATCAACAGCCCCGCTCGCACAAGCGAACGGAAGGTATAGTTGGACTGGCCAACTGTACGGCTGTCTTCGTTGACGGTAACATGACCGATTTTATTGCTCCCCCAGAACAGCAACGGGTCGAGGTATACATAGCTGTTGCGGTAATGGTCAAACGCCATCCTGAGATTAGTGCGGAAGATGCGGAACGCGCCAATCTCCTGAATCGGGATACCCATCACGTGGCTCAGAACGGATTTGGTAAGTTTGGATCCGAGATTGCGCCACCAACTATGCGGTAGCTTTTTCGGGACGCCATAAACCACGTCAAATCCTTTCTGAAACTCATTAAGCAGCGTGGGAATCTCCTCTGGCGGATGCTGCAGGTCATCGTCCATGGTGATGGTGATCGGATACTGCGCAGCGCGCACCCCGCACAGGGTTGCGTTGTGTTGACCGGAATTCTTCATCAGGCGAATGCCGCGAACTTTGGGGTTGGCATGGCTCAGCTCATTGATGACGTCCCAACTTGTGTCGGGTGAATGGTCGTCCACAAGCAAAATTTCGTAATTGGAAAAGGTGCTTTCCAGCTGTCTGGTCAGCCGCTCCACCAGCGGATGCAGCGTATCCGCGCCTTTGTAGACAGGGATCACTACCGAGACTCTTAAGTCGCTTGGATCATTAAACAGTAATGTATTCATCAATAACTTATTTTACAGCCAATTAAGAATAATGAAGCTTGAATCTTATCGAACAGATCCGAATCCTGAGGCATCTGACCTAATAAATCTTGCTGAAGAATTGGACATAGAATGGGATCTAATTCGCGATCCATCGCGTGAACTTTTTCAACTAGCGGTATCACATCCTGCCAGCGCCCAAGGTTACCATACGCCTCAATAAAAGGGATGTACTCGCTGGCTTCCCCAGCGGAAAACCGCGGCAGTGTCTCATCTCCGATGGCGGCAATTGTCTGCCAGTCTTCGAACTGACGCGCCAGGTCAGCCTTCTGAAAGTTGCGGCACCAGGAATCATTAGGGACCGATTTGAAAACCGCCGTTTGAATAAAGTTGCTATCCCTTTTCCCATTCATAATTTTTCCCGGATGGGACAAAGAGATAAAATCATAGTACTGATCTGGAAAGATCGGCAATTTGCCATGCTGTTCTGCATCCAAGATTCTAAGACAGGCTGGTGGCTTATAGAAATAGATTACGATGTCTTTAGGAACTGCCCCGAACATAGCACTGCGGAAGCCTTGATAAAAAGGTTCTCCGTTTAGAAGACGGTCCGAGCCTTTACTGAAGCGGGTCGAATAGAATCCTACCGTAATTGGCAAATTTAAGGATGTAGAATCAGGTGCTAAAGCAAGATTAATCATCCCTGTTAATGAGTTATCTGTTTCGTATTTTAAAGCATTAGTATCGGTCATCAAATACATCGGCGCCTGAAAGTCGGGGATTCTGGTGAGCAGCTGGTCTACGAAATCCTGCTGGTTGTTCCAGTCGCGGCGGAAGGTGTTTGCGTTGAGCAGATTGCCCCCCATCGCCATCGCAGCAAACAGGCTGATCAGCAGAATGCGCTTGGCAGGGGATTTGGTGAACCACGCGATCAGCGCCGGTAACAGTATCACACTGCCGAACATATATACGATCAACCAGCGGTTATAAGGAAATTCGAGCCCTGGCGACAGGGAGGTCACCACATAGGGCAAACTGGAGAAAATGACTGCGGCTGCGCCCAACAATAAAGCCTGGTTTATCCACTTTTCAGCGTTACCTGCTGCCAGGGGAGCTGATTTTTGGCGGCGATGAAGGGTACAGAGATATCCCGCGATCAGCACGAACCCGGCCAGTACGATCAGCCAGAACAGCCTGTCTGAGACAGCTCTGGTGGTTTCACTGGATGGGAAGCGGAAAAATTCCGTCCAGGCGCCCCAGGTTGCCGTGTAGAAATCCTGCACAATGCGTTCGAAAAGTCCGAGCACCGCGTTCAGCGGGTTGGTTTTGAGATTGGTCATCAGCACCGGCTGATAGGATGGAAACTGAAAGATAACGACCCGCCAGAACATGAAAGCCACGAAGACAGCCAGATAGGGCAGCCAATAGAGCGCCGTCTTTTTCACTTTCCCCCAAAAAGGCACCTGTTGGAAAGAGAGGTATCGCAGCAGGAAAATCCAGATAATGATCCCGCGCGTCAGGTCGAGGCCGGTGTAATACTCAGTACAGAGCGTGCAGTAGGTGTAACAAAAGACGCCAATGATGGTGAAAAGCCAGTATTTCCTGGCCTTTCCATTTTCAGCATGGCTGATTGCCTTCAGCATCAAACCATAGGACAGCACATATAGGAACAGCAGAATCAGTGCATTTCCCCAGACGTAGGCGATCGGCATCTGCTTGAATCCGCTGTAGGTCGTGAGTAGGATGGCGCCACCGATCGCTATATAACGGTTACCTGGCCACAATTGCTTTAACAACCACCAGAATGCCCAGGCAACCAGCCAACGCGACAGCACCGTCACAATCTGCCAGACCAGCGGGTCGGAGCCGAACAGGATCGCTGTCAGGTAGTAGAAATAACCCAGGAATGGGCGATCAATCGTGAATGCCTGCAGGAAGCCTTGCGGGCCCTGCGTGAGCTCGAACCACAGCATCGGCCAGTCATCCCAGTAAAATCCCAGCTGGCGGATGAGCGGCGCATAGGTGATCAGGGTAATTAGCAGCAGAAAGAAGGGTACCGACAGCTCTTTTTGGCTGCCAGGTTGTTTTTGTTCGCTTTCGATTTCCGTGGAAAATGACATTTAAAGGGGGGATCCTTCGATAATTTTGCTTTATTTTACCATAATGACACGCCTGCAATTTGGCGTTAAAAAGCCGGGAACACGCAGTTCCCGGCTTTTGTCAATTCACTGACAATTATATTTATTCAACAATTTTTCCGACGATCGTGAGACCTTCCAGTTTGGCGACGCCATGCGCGGACTCTTTAATTTCAGCAGACAGGTCTTTGCCGGCTTCGAAATCATTGTGAGCGCCGTTCGCCCATTCTTCAACTTCGGTCACATCATAGACGACACCGTCAACGGCGATATAGGCTTTTGCGCCATCTTTGCCGTTATAGGCAGCCAGTTCTTCCAGTGTGAATTCTTCCTCTCCTGCTGCGTCACAAACCTCAGTGGGGACTTCGGTCGGTGCTACAGTGGGGGTGGCAGTCGGTTTTGAACAGCCAGTGAGTACCGTTGCGACAAGAATCAAAGCAAGTAACGACAATACAATTATTTTTTTCATTCCTATCTTCCTTTCAATGCGTTCAAAATCGAACGCTGATTTCAGTATACTCCCATAAGAAAGATATTTGGATAAAACAATGACATTATGAATGACTTCACAAAAGGTGACATTCAGGTTTCTAACTCAACTTATATTGATCATTAACTTATAGTCTAAAATCTGCTGTTGTTCTACATTGGTCAAATTATGAAAGGCGCAGTGGTCTAATGAGAAATTGCCCTGTTTATACCGCCCCTGCTCACCAGCAGGGGCACGGAGGTACTTGGATCGGCACTGCAGTAGGGGTGGGTGTCGGTTTCGCGCAGCCAGTGAGGACCAGCGCGACAAGAATCAGGGCAAGTAATGATAATACAGTTATTTTTTTCATTCCAGACTCCCTTTCGTTGCATTCAAAATCGAACGATGGTTTCAGTATACTCTCTTCAGAAAGGTATCTGCATAAATCGATCACAGTATGGATGCCTGCTCCAAAAATATCATTCAGGGGATCAGGATAAAAATGAGGCTGCCTGAAAAGGCAGCCTCATACTTACAAAAAAACATAGGATTTTTTTACTTGTCTTTCAGGATGATACGGGCGTCCACGACCTTCAATCCCTTGCCATCTTCATAGAGCATGACCGGGTTGGCGTCGGATTCCTTGATTTCATCGCGCAGGTCAAGAATCATTTTCGAGTAATGGGCGATCAAATTCGCCATTGCTTTTTGATCGCGCGGTTTTTCTCCGCGTGCGCCTTTGAGAATTTGTTTGCTGCGGATGCTGTCCTGCATCTTCATCGCCTGACCTTCAGAGACTGGCGTGACTGCGAAGACCACGTCCTTCAAAACCTCCACAAAGATACCGCCCAGTCCAAACATCACAGTTGGACCGAAAGAAGCGTCGTTGATCGAGCCAAGGATCACTTCTGTCCCCAGCGGCGCCATTTCCTGAATCGCTACCCCATGGATATTGGCATCTGCTTTATAAGCTTTGGCGTTTTTCATGATGATGTTGTACCATTCGCGGGTCATGGCGTCGTCTTTGATGTTGACTTTGACGCCACCGGCATCCGATTTGTGAAGAATGTCTGGAGATACGATCTTCATCACGATCGGATAACCGATTTTGTTTGCCAGGTCAACCGCTTCCTGTTCTGATTTTGCCAGCAGGGTTTTCGTGACATCCAAGCCGTAGGCTTCAAAGACTTCTTTGGCTTCAACTTCTGTGAGCGAATCGCGGTTGTCAGCGCGTGCGTTTTCAATGATTTTCACAGCTCTGGCGTAATCACCTTTGATTTCAGCGCCATCATGCTCATGGGCTTTTTCTTCCTGCATACGGGCATACTGACGTAAGCCGCCGAGCACGTTCACCGCTCGATCAGGGTCATCATATGCCGGGATGCCGTTATCGGTTAACCAGCGCATTGCCTTTGCACAGCGATCACCGCCGACGAAGGAAACCGCGACAGGTTTGTGTTTGATAACGTCCCCTGCGCTTTGAATTGCAGCGTAGATTCCTTTGGCAATTTCATCCGGATCTGTAACAGCGGTCTCACAATAAAGGACTGCCAGGCCATCAACCCAATCCTGTTTCAGACCAAATTCAATGCTTTTCTTGTAACCTTCAAGACCAGCACCGCCGGTGATGTCCACCGGGTTCTTTGCGGAGCCGAAATCAGGCATGTAATTCTTGAATTCTTTTTGCAGATCATCCGGCAGGAATTTGAGCGGGATGCCATAACGTTCAGCAGAGTCTGTTGCCAGAACACCTACACCGCCGCCGTTGGTAACAATCAACAGATTGTCGCCTTTCATCGGGGGTTGTAGCTCAAACGCCATGGTCAAATCAAACAGATTGTCGAGGTTGGCTGCCTGAATGATCCCTGCCTGTTCAAATGCAGAGCCATAAACTTTGGCAGCGCCGGCGAGAGAACCTGTATGAGAAGCGGCTGCAGCTGCGCCGTGAGCGGAAACACCGGCTTTCAGTGCGATCACGGGTTTGTTCACTTTTTTACAGACATCGAGGAAACGGCGTCCTTCTTTTAGCCCTTCAATGTAGAGGGCGATGCATTTTGTGTTCTCATCATCAGCCAGCCATTCGATGATATCGGCGAAGTCAATGTCCGCCATGTTGCCAAGCGAGAATAATTTATCAAACCCAACTCCGCGCAAATGGGTTGCCTCATCCAGCGCAATCAGCAACGCACCTGATTGGGAAATTAAGGAAGCTTCACCCGGGAGGGGAAGTATATTTGCAAACGAGGCGTTCAACTTGTCCGAATTTGACAGCGTGCCGATAATATTTGGCCCAATCATACGCATGCCATATTTATGAGCCATTTCTACCAGTTTTGCTTCTGTTTCATGATCGCCTACTTCGCCGAAGCCGGAAGTGATCACGCTGAGACCTTTGACGCCAGCCTTGCCGCAATCTTCAATTGCCGTGAGGACGAATTTGGCTGGGATCGTGATTACAGCCAAGTCGATTTTGCCGGGGACGTCAAAAACCGTTGGGTATGCTTTAATCCCAAGAATCTCATCCGCTTTTAAGTTAATCGGGTAGATTGGACCTTCATACCCACCATTAATCAATGATTTGATTACCGAATAGCCAATTTTACCTGGGGTCGCTGATGCTCCAATAACCGCCACGCTTTTAGGCTTAAAGAGTCCATCCAAAACTTCTTTATTCACGTTTGCTCTCCTGGAATTTTTTATATATTTTGTTGACTACCGTATAAGGCACTCGCTGTCGTTAATTCTACCACTAAATCTGTCAATAATAAAAAGCAGAAAGAATTTTCTTGAAAATTCTTTCTGCTTCACTGTGCTTATAAAGAAAACTTATTTAAGTAAGCGCAGCAACAGCCGTTGCATGCGGTTCAGCATTTGAGCCTGATCCAGTGTTTCGCCATCCATGATGCGGGCGCCATCATAAATCTGACGGATCACATCATTTTTGGTCTCAGCATCGTCCAGCTCGGCAAGTTTCTGCACAAGCGGATGGGAGGGGTTGATTTCCAGAACTTTCTTGTCCGTGCCGACTTCCTGTTGCATGAGATTGTACATCTTGCGCATTTCCGGAGACATACTGTTCTCCGCGTTGACCAACCGTGCAGCGGATTCGACCAGACGATCAGTCGTGCGGACGTCAGTTACATCTTCGCCGAGCACGTCACGGATAGACTGAATCAGCCCCTCATACTCAGAGGGCGTCTCAGGTTTCTCTTCTTTTTTCTCAGCATCCGGCTTCTGATTCTCAAGATCACTGACCGATTTTTCAGTGGCTGCGTTGACGAAATCGAAATCTTGGAATTTTCCAAGACTGGTGACCACAAACGGATCAAAGGGATCAACCATCAACAGCACATCCTTGCCATCTTTCTTGAGCATTTCGAGGTGAGGACTGTTACGCGTGGTCTCAATCGCTTCGCCGATCAGATAATAGATTTTGTCCTGCCCGGGCTTCATTTCGGCTACGTATTCAGTCAGCGAGCGATAGTCATCGCCATGGTTGAGCGTACGGTAGCGCAGGAGCGGCACCAGTGCATCTTTGGCATCCGGGTCGGTGACGATCCCTTCACTGATGAACGGACTGTAGCGCTTCCAGAAGGTGGTATATTCTTCAGGTTGATCTGAACCCAGCTTCTTGAGCATATCGGTCACTTTGCCAGACAGAATTTTGCGCAGCGTCAGGATCACACGGTTTGCCTGCATCGATTCACGGGTTACGTTCAGCGGGATATCCTCTGAATCGATCACACCTTCAATGAAGCGATAGTAGCGTGGAAGGAGATCGGTGCAGTAATCCTGAATAAGCACTTTTCGGGCGTAGAGCTGCAGCCCGTCCTCTTTGCGCAGTGAGAACATGGTACGCTCCGCTTTTTGCGGCACGAACAGCAGCGCGTACATCTGGAAAGGTGCGTCAATCGAGAGGTGCAGCTTTGTAATTGGCTTGTCGAAATCGAGTGTGAAATTCTGATAGAACTGCTCGTAATCCTCTTCTTTTACTTCTGAAGGGGATTGCCGCCACAGCGTGGATTCGGCGTTGATGCGTTCCGTGCCATCACCGATATAAATTGGGAAGGGAATGTAATTGCTGTGCTTCCTCACAATCTCACGGATTCTGTATTCTTCGGTGTATTCCAGCGCGTCTTCCTTTAATTTGATCAGGATTTCGCTGCCCCGCGCGGTTTTGTCCGATGCGCCCAGGGAAAAATTTCCGGTTCCTGTGGAGCGCCAAAGTGCGCCGTGGTCTTCCGGACGGAAGGAGCGCGATTTGACTTCAATCGATTCTGCGACCATAAAGGCTGCGTAAAAACCGACGCCGAATTTGCCGATCAGATCATTGACGGTTGCCTCCGGGTTATCTTTGGCAGCGTCCAGGAAATTGCGCGCACCGGATTTGGCGATTGTGCCCAGGTTGTCCTTGAGCTCGGCATCGTTCATCCCGATGCCGGTATCAACGATCTTCAGTGTTCCTGCTTCTTTATCAGGGTAGATTCGAATGGCAGGTTCAACATCTGCGTCTACCACCTGATTGTTGGTCAGCATTTCAAAGTTCAACCGAGTGATAGCATCTGACGCGTTCGAAATAAGTTCGCGCAGGAATACGTCGCGGTCGGAATATAGGGAATTGATCAGAATGTCCAGCAACTGCCGGGTTTCAGCTTTAAATTGAAAGTTTCGTGTTTTTTCGGTTCCTTGTTCAGTCATATTAGCCTCTCAGCGTATATTTTCTTTTTAGATTATAAAGCGCGCTCTGAGCGATTTTTTGAAACTTACGGATTTCTAATAAAGGATTAATACGAAAAACGGGTTACTTCAAACATGGAGTAACCCGTTTTCTATCGCTGTAAATGAATCGTCAATTTGTATTAATTTGGGATCAGGGATGGTTTTTCATTGAAAATCTTTTCCCAGTTTTTCGAAATCAGATCGCTGAAATCCTGGTTATCTTTCCCGATAATCACAAGATTTGCTGCGTCATCCACTGAGGAGTCGCTGGGGTTGATTTGATAGTGATCCCCCACCATGTCGACATGCCAGAATCCCTGCGGGGCTTTTACAAATCCTTTCAACCTCAGAATCCTGGGTTTGATGATTGAGAGGAACTCACTTAATGGCTCTTTTTCAACCTTCAATGGAGAGGAGAACAGGTAGTTTGCAGGACGATTCCAGTCATGGTTGCTGGTTTCGCCAATGTAATCACTGGCTTTCAAGTGAGAGGACAGCACCTCAAATGGCAGCTGGCCGAACTGGGTGTCGTAAATATAGGCTTCGGGGTTGATGCGTTCAATTGTCTGATGGATTTTTCCCACCTGCTCCTGGTCGACCAGGTCAATTTTATTAACCAGCACGAAATCACTTGAAGCGATTTGATTCTGTACCGGGGTGAAAATTTCGTTATAGTCAAGGAACAGCTCGCTGTCAACGACGCAAATTGCACCTTTGAAGTCATATTTGCGTTCGGTGTATTCGTCAATTTCAGCCAATAACTTAAGGAAGTTGGAAGGGTCGCCAAGGCCGGAATTTTCGATGAACAGGTAGTTGATCGGTTGTTTGGAAAGCCCGATCATGGTTTTTACAAAGTCAGCTTTGAGGCAGGCACAGAAGATCGAGCCGTTGTTGATCTCAATCAGTTCGATGCCGTCCCTGGACAGCACTTTGCCATCAATGCTGATTGCACCGAATTCGTTGACCAGTACCCCTACTTTATAGTCGTTATAGTTGTCGAGAATATTCTGTAAGAATGTTGTTTTACCGGCGCCCATAAATCCGGAGATAAGAATTAACTGGATTTTTTCGCTCATATTTTATTCCTTTCAAAAAATGCGCCCGACCAGCGTTATTATAAGGGATATTCATCTTTCTACGAATTAAAGATAAACTGTTTTTGAATAGAACTTAACTAGACAAAGTTATAATTATCAGACAAATTAAATTACTTACAGGAAAAACCCCACAAATATCACATCTTTTCCGTCAATTATTTAGAGTCTCATGTTGTTGATCAGGATTTTGTTGAATTCAGGGTATGACGTGAGTTCAATATAGTGCATGCGGGTGGCCAGTTCATCGCATTCTTTGCGCAGCGATTCTGACAGAAGCAGTTTTTGTGCGCCCGTCCCGGCAGCGTTTCCCACCTGCTGGAAGCGTTCAATCGGGATGTCGGGAAACATGCCAATACGAATGGCATTTTCCAAAGACAGGTAAGTGCCGAAAGCGCCGGCGACCACAAATTCTTCAATTTCATCCGCCGTGATGCCGGCTTCTTTCAGTAACACGTCAATCCCGGTTCGGATAGCACTTTTCGCAAGGATAATTTCATTAATATCGCTGCGGGTGATCGTGATGGCGTCATTAATGCCGGAATCCTTTTCATCCACGATGACGTACTCAAAATTCTTCGTCGCCGGCCTTACGCGGGGTCGGGACTGGTCAAAATATCCACGTTCGCTGATGATGTTTTCCTCGCGCAGCGTGCCGATCACATCCAAGATGCCGGATCCGCAGATACCAACTGCTTTCTTGTTGTTAATGGTTTGGTATTTCACCTCTCCGTTGATTATCTTCACTTTTTCGATCGCCCCATCGGCTGCCCGCATGCCGAATTTGATATGCGCACCTTCAAATGCCGGACCGGAAGCGCAGGAGCAACAGTACATCTTCTCTTTGTGGGTTAATGTGATTTCGGTGTTGGTGCCGATATCGAGTGCAATCCTGGTTTTCCTGCTTTTATGAGTGTTGGTGGCGAGCAGCATGGCAACATGATCAGCGCCGACATATCCGGCGATATTGTTGGGAAGATAGACATATGCCCCACGCGAGGTATCCAGCCCCAGGCTGACGGCCGGGATATTGATCGATTCATCGATCAACGGGATAAAGGGATATATTCCCAGCTGTTTCACCGGAAAATTAAGGAAAAAGTGATGAATTGCGGTGTTGCAGACGACTACATTTTCAACGATCTGGTAGGAATTCTGTTTGGCTTCTTTGCACAACTCACTAATCAGCAAATTGATCGATTCAATGAGTTTTGCCTGTAATTCCTCGCGACCCGCTGGTTTATCATTCGCATAGGCTATTCTGGAAACCACATCCTCTCCGTAGCTGATTTGCGGGTTCATGGTCCCTTTTTTAGCCAGGGTCTTCGATGTTTTCAGGTCAACCAGGTAAGCGGCAATTTTTGTCGATCCAATATCAATTGCCAGCCCCAGCGGCCTGGCAGTGATTGGCATCACTGAAATCAACTCCTTATTTCTGGTAACAATGGTGAATTCCCACTGATTGATGCGCATCCAGTCAGACATTGAGGTGAAATAATGAAAGTTGATGGTTTTGATCGGAAGCTTTTTCTTTTTAAGCTCATCCCGGATGCGGCGCGAATCCGAGCGCAGGTCTTCAATGGTCGGCTCAGGAATTTTGATTTGGATGGACTTGATCAGACTGTCCTTTGCATCGAATTCCTCGCTCAGCCCTTCCAGTTGCAGCCGCTGCAGCGTCGAGAGCGATTCCTGCGGAATGTGTATCTTAACATCGCTGAGAGGGAAAGCCTGACATGCCAATCGGTAATTCGAATCGATCTCCTGCCTGGACAGTTTTGACAACTCAATGCTGGTGTGTGGCGAAAGCTGCCCATCCATCAGGCGGACTTTGCAGGCGCCGCAGGTACCATAGCCGCCGCATAATGCTGACAGCTGAATGCCGGTAGCGTGTGAGGCGTCAAGCAGTGACTGATCTTCGCGAATTTTGATTCGCTTGCCAACTGGCTCGAAATCGATTTTGAACTGTTGTGCGTTATTCACGATTGTTTGTTCCCTACGGCATAATCGGACATAAAACAGGTGTATTTACGGTTGCAATAATCGCAATGCGACCCGTTCGGATTTACATTTTGTCCGACCCCCATTATAAAAGAGGTCGATTTGGAAGGGATCATCAATGAAGACGATGACAGTCTGATGTTGTCTGAAACCGAAGAAAGTACACTAAAAACCTGGCTCTGGCCTTCAGCCAGCGGCCAGCCGACCATTCCCGGGTTGAGCGCCATGGTGGAGAGGCAATGGTCAGGAATGATCTGATCCTTGAAGTAGTTCTTCACCATCATGGAAAGCTTATGAACACCCGCAATTCCGGCGCCATTCAATGCCAGAGCGTATGAGGGGTTGGAGATGAAATAATCGCTGACTTTTTTCTCCAACGTGTCTGAAATGGTGCAGGCGGCGAAAATGACCGAATTGGAATTGGTCAGATATTTTGAGACAATTTCACCATCAACAAAATAGTCATTTTCCAGCGTAAGATGATTGCCTTCGAGCTTTTCCACCGAGAGGATTTTATACATGACAAAGGGTTTAAACAGCGTGCAGGCTTCTTCCAACGCCTGTTCAGCGATCGGAATCAGCTGCGGAGATCGTTTTTTCAAAATTTCCGGCCGGGCGTTTTGCGCCCGCAGCACGTCATCCACATCGATTTGTATGTCCCAGTCAGTCAGAATTGGCATGTCCCTCCGAACAGCATTTATGTGGGCAATAGTTGATTGCCCACATAAATGCTGTCTTGTTTGTTCAGATAAGTTGCGAATTATTGGATGTATTTTTCAATTTCTTTCCGCAGTTCTTCAGGACTGGGGATGATGGATGAGTATTTCAATTCTCCATTGATCACGATGCTGGGCAGGTTCTTGATGCCCATCTTCAGCACTCTGGCGACATTCTCTTTCTTATTGAAAGGATATTCGATAATGTCAGCAGCGCCATCCATCTCGCCTACAACGCGCTTGGCAGTGTTCCACATGTAAGTGCAGGCTGCGCAGGTCTCGGAGTCAAGTGTGAAGACTTCTACGAACGGTTTCTTAAGGTTCGGATAATCTGGAATGATGACGGCGTCAAGGTCGTATTCGGCTTCATGATAATTTTCGATCATCTTTCGGGTCTGTTCCGGCTGACGGATCGCCTGCAGCACGCCGATGGTGTTCTCAATCGGAATATCGTAGGGCATATCGCAGCCGGGCGAAATGACCCAGTTGTAATGGTCAAGTTTATCCATCAGCTCAACCGTGAACTTCATGTTGTCCTGCTGCGTTCCCAGCAGCATGCGGGTGGTCAGCGGGATATTGCCGCCGATGCTGATGTTGTTGCGATCGGTGATTTCTTTCGCTTTGACGATATCAACGTTTTCGTCGATAGAAATATTATCCGGGGAGGTTTCGCACATCACTTCAATTGATTTGGTGGCGTCACCGCAGACAAAGAAGGAGGAAACAACCCCGCGTGCGCGAACATGATCAAAAATTTCCTTGAACGGTTCCAACAGGAACTTGCGGAAATGTTTTGGCGAAATCTGGGAGACGAGCGGGTCTACCACGGCGATAATATCCATCCCGGCATCTATGTACATATCAGCCATGCGGATGTTGATCTTTTTGGTGTATTCAATCAGCTCATGGACATATTCTTTATTCTCGAACATATCCATAAAGATGTCGGTCCCGCGCAGGTGCGAAGCCAGAGTGAAAGGACCGCAGGTCAGGCCGTAGAGCGCAGTATGATCACCAACGGCTTCCTTGAAACGATGCATGACGTTCAGGATGATCGGAAGCCTGCCATCGGTCGCTTTAGGGAGTTTGGTGGGTACTTCTGCCACACCGCTGAGGGGATGGGTAGAAACAGAGGGCGGGGTGTTCGGCTGCCACATCAATTCACAGCCTAAAATCTCCGCTTCGATCTGCAGATCAAACACAATTGGCTGCCCATCGGGATCGTATACTTCATTGACTTCCATCAAAGACTGGAAGAGTTTTTCCTCATCCTGAAGCACTTCAATGGCATTGTAACCTTTCAGCTTGCCCGCGTGCACGCCGGCAAACGGAACCCAGGGAACAGAATCCATTCTCTCATGCATGATCGTCCGTAACAATAATTCTTTCCCCGTAATATTGTCGTTTGTACTCATTGTTTCCATCCTTAAACCAATGTTATGTAAGACTACAATCTATTCTATTTGGTACCTGAATCGTCATTGTCGGACGAAGTAGATCTCGAAAAAATTATACTATATCGCAAGAATCAGGCAGGTAGTTCCAATTAATATAGACCAGATGAATAGACCAGATGAGCTTTATCAAGAGAAGCTATGTAGACATACATGATTCGTTTTCAAGTATTGGTATACCCTGCATTACAGTCGAGTGTAAATAAAAAACCGGCTGTCATATTTGACAACCGGTCTGGTTAATCTTAGCCGAGAATCAGGCTTCAGACTGAACGTTCGATGAACTCTTTTTGCCCTTGAACCAGTTCTTCCATTCTTTGTTTTCCCAAACAACCAGCAGCGGGGCTGCGATGAAAATTGAGGAGTAGGTACCCATCAACAGACCGACCAGCAGCAGAATGGAGAAGTCACGCAGGGAGGTGCCGCCGAGCATCGCCATCGAGAGCAGCATGAATTCAGAGGTCATCAGCTGAGTGTTGATTGATCGCTCCAGGGTCTGAACGATGGAGTGGTTCACCAGTGTTTCGAAGTCGAGTTTGCGCAGCAGACGGGTGTTTTCACGAATGCGGTCGAACACCACGATTTTATCCTGCACCGAGAAACCGATCACGGTGAGCAGCGCGGTCAACGACAGTGAGTTGAACTGCCATCCCCAGAACTGACCCAATACCGAGATGCTGATCACGATCAGCGCGTCATGGATCATGGCGATGATTGCACAGATGCCATAGCGAAAACTGTTGGGAATAGAGCGAAACGCAAACCAGATGTACAGAATCACACCCAGCGCGGCGCCAGCCACCGCCAGGAATGCGCGGTTGGCTACTTCCTGTCCGATTGACGGGCCGACGGAGCTGATGCTGTAACGCAGTTGTTGGGGTGTTTCGTTGTAGGTTTGGGCAACGTGGTTGATGTAAGCTTCAATTTGAGCGTCATCGAGGAAGGGAGTGCGTACGATTGCATTGTTGTCACCTGATAAAACGACCGAGCCGTCAATATCAAAGTCCTGCGTCAACTCCTCCAACGCTTCGCGCTCCGGGCGGTTGTCCGGTGAAAACTGCAATTCGATCATGGTGCCACCGGTGAAATCGATGCCTAACGGCATTCCTTTGACAGCCAGCAGAATCAATCCCGGGATGATCAGCAGCAGGGAGAATGCAAAATACCAGTATCTTTTCGAAAGAATATTCAGTTTCATCTTATTCTCCTTTAGCTTCATGAACGCCGAAATACTTCGACTTATCTTCGTTTTTAAGGTTTCTTGTGAACAAATCGAGCAGCGTGTTGGTCACAAAGTATGACGTGAACAGGCTGATCAGCACCCCGATAAACAGCGAGACCGCGAACCCTTTGACAACGGTGGCGCCGAAGGATGATCCAAAGAAGAACAGGATGGTTGCGGTGATCAACGTGGCGATGTTTGAGTCACGGATGGATGGCCAGGCTTTGTCCCAACAGATTGATATTGCCTGCTGAATGAGTTTGCCGTTGCGCAGTTCCTCTTTCACACGTTCGAAAATCAAAATGTTGGCATCAAAGGCACCACCGGTGGTTAGCAGGAAACCAGCAATACCGGACAGGGACAGAGAAACCGGGATGAGTTTGTAGATTGCGAGTGTAACGACACCATAGAAAAGAATAGCGAGGATAGCGATAAAACCAGGCAGCCGGTAGTAAATCAACATGAACAGACAGGCGATCAGCAGACCAATCAGCCCAGCGCGCAGACTTTTCAGCAGCGAGTCCTCTCCGAGAGTGGCGCCGATCATCTTGTATTCGATGATCTTGAGCGGAACGGGCAACGCACCATACTTCAGTTGAATTTCCAGAGCGTTGGCGCTTTCGATGGTGAAATTGCCTGAAATGATCCCATGACCATCCGTGATAGCGTCGTTGATGCGCGGGCTGGAAATTACTTTGCCGTCAAGCACAATCGTCAGGAACTTGTTGATATTCTGGGAGGTGTAATCGCTGAAAATTTTCGCTCCGTCGTCTTTCATGGAAAAGGCGATTACCGGAACGTTGTTGTACATCTGCACGTTGACAGAGGAGAGTGCTGAGCCGGTTAACACGGTGTGATAAACGGTTTCTTCCGGCACATCAGTTGCTGCAACCTCATCGGTTGGAACAGCGGTCGCGTCGATGGCAGCCTCGGCATCTTCTACCATTGCGGTAACTTCAGCAGCAGGCTCGGCAGTCAAATCCGGTGCCTCTGTGCTATCAACAACCGGAGTGGAATTCTGAGACTGCTGGAGGTCAGTCTTGATCGAAGTACCTTCGAGCATCATCTCTGTACCAGTGTCGACGAATTCGAGCAAGCCAGTCCCTTTGAGCGTTGCTAATACCTCATCGGTATTGGTCATCCCGGGGAATTCTGCCACGATCCGGTTGTCACCGGCGGTTTGAAAGATGACATCACTGACGCCCAAACCGTTGCTGCGGTTTTCCAAAATCTGTCTTGCGGTGTTCATCTGTTCAGCGGTAACGGTTGTATCAGCCGGAACATCTGCTTCCAGAAGCACTTGCATGCCTCCCTGCAAATCCAGACCCAGGTAAAGGTTACCTGAACGTTGGAAATTCCCGATCCGGATTCCGTTGTCATGCGGCAATGCCACGAAAAGCGCGGCGATGAAAATGATACCAATGATTATGAGCTTGACGACGGGTTTCTTCATATTGGAATCTGCCTCCTCGATAATCCGCCAATCCTTTGATCGGTTGGCGAAAATTCAATCAATTATTATACTGTAGTTTGGCAGCTGTGAATACCTGCCAATCAATTCAGAGTATGAAAATGTTGTAGGATTACACTACATATTGGACAGTGACCAAAGAAAAGAACAGCAGGAAGTGGAAACATCCATTATTGTTATTGTGCTGCACAAAACAAGAGGAAGGAACCACAACCTGCTATGGA